>JBGTUV010000173.1:0-3147 GCA_041938985.1 Candidatus Nitromaritima sp.
TATAAGAATCAGAATTTGTCGAAGGGAGACAGGATACAATAGGAGGGGTGGTTAATCCTAAAAGTATCAAAAACCAGAAAAGGTTGTATGAGGACCTATCCATTTTTTATGATATTTAACAGAGGGAGTATCCTTTATTTAAAACCACTAATTGTTCAAAAATATCAAAAAGCATCTTGATAAAAATACCACATAGCAATAGCACCCAAAATTGGAATAAGCAGGAATAGTATCCGTCCGATCATTTTTATCCTCTTCGTTTTTTTAACATATCCTCCAAGCGGGACTCTTTACTTGGGTTCTTCTTGGGTCGTTTGGGTCGCTTGTCAACTGACATTTTGCGCACTTGCTCGAGGTTCCGTGATTGCATCTTCCTTCGACTAAATGAAATCGTCCCTGAAAATCGATTAATTGGTGGTGGAGCATTTTTTTGGTCATCATCATCTTCATCAATCATGGTTCCCCCCCTCAAGGCTAGGCAAAATCGAACTAATTCTTTGGTCAATTCGATGACCCTACTTTCTACTTCTGGATCCACAATCTTTCCTTCTTTAAATGCTTCTCCGGTGGAATAAACGAAGCGCGGAATAATCAGACAACGAAAATCGAGCATCAAGCTATTGACTAAGCCCATTATGGACATATAACTCCCTCTTCCTCCAGCGGCACACAAAAATCCGACCACTTTGTTTGACCATGCCTCACCAGTAATTTCAATGAGGTTTTTCGCCGCTGCGTTAGCATCATAGTTGTAAATTGGAACCGCAAAAAGAATACCTTTCGCATTGCGGACCTTGGTTGCAAGTTTTTTGACTTTGGGGTTTTCATATACTGAATCACCGTCACACAAAGGAATAGAATGCTCTGCCAAGTCTAACCATTCGACTGGTGTTTTCAGTTCTCTAAGAGATTTAAATGCGACTTGGGCTAGCAGCCGGCTGCAACTTTTAGGATTTAAGCTAGAAGAAATTATAAGGAAAGCCATCAGCTTCTTCAGTTTATTTGTAATCGATTATGAGAGAAGACTCCCCATTAGTTGGAATTTCATCTATTATAAAAGCACAACTAGGTTTGCGTTAGATGATATAAAAATGAATAAATAGAATGCGGGAGTTGAGTGGCATATTGTGGCAAAAACTTTATAAATCCATGCAATGCTACCCACACAGTGAAGAGTATGAAAGTGAATTTTACCAATTTATCCATATAAATTAATTGTTAGTTGTCACCAATCTATAATCTAGCCAAGTTTTGCATAAAACATTTTTTATGTCACCGCTAATATAAAAAAGGGGGCACTCGAGAAAACTCAGAAAATGGACCTGCCACCAACACATAAATCAAGTTAATGGACCCTCTTCATCCAGAGCATCAGGGATTGAACGAGGTATCTGTATATCGATAGAAACCCGAGACCAATCACAATCTTCTGATTGGTCCAATAACTTGTTGTACAAATCCGAAACACTCATTCCAGATGATTCATATTCTTGTAATTTTTCTTTTGAAATTTTAAGAAGACCATGTTCAGTTTTTTCTACTGGTAAAAATATATTATCGTCTTCATCTATTCCACCAGCTGTCTGAATCATATTGATCAACATTTTTATATTAGCGGAATTTTCAATACTCCACTTAGATGCCATACTAGACTCTCCTCTCAATTAATATTTAACCTCTTGATCATGATATTATATATGTATTGGTTGTCTGAGAGAAAAACTTCGTGTGCCTACTGGTTCCAAGGCTCTACTTCGTTTCGTTTTTCATAGATGACACTCACTGAGAAGGAAGTTTTGTTGGTGGCTTTAGGTAAGAGGAGATAGTGATGGGTAAACAACTCAGATTTTTACTAAATTTAACAGCAGATGATATTGACCTTATTTCAAGGGCTTGTTGGAACTGGATGGAAACCATTGATTCAGAACAGGCAGATGAACTTGACATCCCACTAGATAAGCTCGGAAACGCAGTTGATAAATTAACAGAGAAGGAGATTAAAGATGCGTAAACCCGACGAGAAGGAGCAACAAGCTTTTTGACAAATTAATTTACAGGGGGGCTTGAGAGCAATGGCTATTACGCGTGTATGGATTGAAGAAGGCTGTATTTCATGTGGCTTGTCAGAAAGTAACTGCCCAGAGGTTTTTAAGGTTGAGACGGGGGAACCCTCAAAAGTAATAGAGGGGGTTGACTATTCAGGTTTGGAGGAAAAAATCAAGATAGCCGCCGAGAGTTGCCCCGTTGAAGTAATTAAATATGATGACGATGATGAAGATTCAAGAAATGCCCCACCACCAATTAATCGAAGTATGGGTGATTGGGACTAAGAGAAGGAAGTCCTATCAATGGCTTTAGATAAAAGGAGGTTAAAACCTATGTCTGTTTCAGTAACTGTTAATACAACTCCAAATGAACATGCTTTAAAATTTAGCGTAAACAAAAAGATTCTCGATTCAGGTTACAAAACTTTTAACAGCATGGAAGAAGCAAAAGATTTTCCAGTAGCAGCTAAAATTTTTGAAAACGCCGATGTGGCTAGCATATTTATAATGGCGGAAGCAGAGGGTGTGTTTATATCCGTTACAAAAACAACCGAAGCAAATTGGAATGATTTGAAAAATAAAATTTTAGCGAGTATTAATGCTGTGCTTTAAAAGGAGTTGCACGACCCAAAAGTTCGGGAGATATAAAGGAGTCAATCATTAGCAGAAAATTTGATTGCTATGGTAGTAACAAACGACTTAGGTTTAAACCTGTTGTCTGTGCCCAAATAAAATGAGTACCGCCCCTGCTATACAAATAATTGCACCCAAAATGTCCCATTTATCTAAGCGTTGACCTTCAATTATCCAAAGCCATAAGAGAGAGGCCACAATGTAAACTCCTCCATAGGCCGCAAAAGTCCTACCTGCAAACATCGAATTAATACGGGTCAGCAAAACAGCAAAAACAATAAGGGATACAATGCCTGGAAGAATCCAATACACACTTTTGTCTAATCGCAACCAAGCCCAGAAAGCAAAACAGCCTATAATTTCGGCAACTGCGGCAATGGCATAAAAAGCGAACGATGTCACGCTAAGGTATTCCTACAATAAAAACCCCAAGAACATATAATTGCCACATCACCATTCTTTTGAACAG
>JBGTUV010000174.1:0-3124 GCA_041938985.1 Candidatus Nitromaritima sp.
TGAGAAAAAAATATTCTGGTATCAAAAATTTAGGGGTAAAGGAAGGCCCTTTTTTCGTGTTACATGATACGAATATGGCAAGTATTCTTGTTGAAGTTGGATTTGTTACAAATCTAAGAGAAGAGAGTCGCTTAAAACAAAGTTCTTACTTAGACAGGCTTGCTTCCTCGATTGCAAAAGGAATCGCTAAGTTCGTTCAGGATTTTGATCCGATGATCTAGAGAGATTGGAAACCATGTCTGCATTACCCCTCGTTGCTATTATCGGCCGAGCTAATGTCGGGAAATCTACATTATTTAACCGACTTGTCCAGAAACGTAAGGCAATCGTCAATAACACCCCAGGAGTAACTCGCGATCGTATATACGGTCAATCTGATTGGTTGGGGCATTCTTTTGCCGTAGTCGATACAGGAGGAGTAGATGTTGATGGGGTAAACGATATAGAGAATCAGGTTGTTGAACAGGCCCTACTAGCCCAAGATGAAGCGGATGTTTTGATCTTCGTTGCTGATAAGAACTTAGGGCTTACCCCTGAAGATAGAAAAGTGGTTGACCGGTTAAGAAAATCCGGGAAACCATTTTTTTTTATTGTTAACAAGGTTGATGAGGTTAGGCACGAGCAAGAACTTACTGATTTCTCTGCGATGGGTATGGATGCCATTTATCCAGTATCAGCAGAGCATGGATATGGTGTTGCAGACATGCTGGATGAGTTGGTTGCCGTACTACCAGAGGTGGAAGAAACCATCCTCCCAGAAAATACTGTTCGCGTTGCTATTGCAGGACGCCCCAATGTTGGCAAATCATCATTAGTCAACAGATTGTTGGATTCGTCTCGATGCATTGTCTCAGATACTCCAGGTACAACTCGAGATGCCATAGATACGATGCTCAAGCAGGGAGATAAGAACTTTTTACTGGTTGATACAGCGGGAATCAAGAGAAAGGGAAGAACTCAGCAGGTATTAGATAAATTTAGCGTAATAATGGCCTTAAAAGCTATGGATCGCTGTGACATAGCAGTGGTTCTTATTGATGTTTCAGAAGGCATTACCGATCAGGATGCGACTATTGCGGGTTACGCTTTTGATAGAGGGAGAGGATGCCTCTTTGTTGTAAATAAATGGGATTTGGCAAGGCCGCTTGGCGAGACCAAAAATTCTATTGAAGAGCAGATAAGGGAAAAATGTAAATTCCTAGATTTCGCTCCAGTCATTATTTTGTCTGCATTATCGGGATATGGCGTGGAAAAGTTATTGCCTCAGGTAGAGTTGGTTTATGAAGAGTACAAGAAGAATTTATCAACGGGGAAACTAAATGATTGTATCGAAAAAGCCATAGAGAAAAACCCAATACCAAGTTACCGAGGTAAATTTGTAAAAATCCAATATATAACTCAAATCAAGAGTCGGCCGCCTACTTTAAAGTGTTTTGTTAACTACCCAGAAGGAATTCATTTCTCTTATAAGAGATATTTGACCAATAGCCTAAGAAAAACTTTTGGGCTTTCCGGAACACCGGTTAGATTATTTTTTTCAGGAAAGAAAAAAAAATGAATTAAAATGAGTTTACGGTCTTATGGAAGGCAAGACTCATAGCGCTTTACTATCCTTCGCATGATTTTTATGAATTTCTCACGGTAATAAAAAAATAAGATGAAATTAAGTACCTAAATATCGAATTACAACCCCTTTCCACATCAACAAGTTACCTCTTTTCTGCAAGGCCCCTTATAATTAGATTTTGCATCCAGATAAAATAAGGTTTGAGAAACTGTTTTTTTCCAATAGTATTAAACAGACTGAAACGTGTTTGATTTATAGTGTTACCACTTATTAGTTTAAGGTAGATTGGATAGGTTTTAGTATTAGGCTTCAGTTATTGGTTTATAATTGTATCCTCTTAATCCTTTTTCTGGAGGGGCTTACGATGAAACAATATAATCCCCAAGATATAAGAAATGTGGGTGTGATCGGGCATGGTGGTGCAGGGAAAACTTCCGTTGCAGAAGCAATGCTTTTTTTATCGGGTGTAAATGATCGCTTGGGGAAAGTTGGAGATACTTCTTCACTAATGGATTACGATCCTGACGAAGTAGACCGAGGACATTCGGTTAGTGCTTCTATTGCTTTCTGCGAATGGGGAGGGAATAAGGTCAATCTGATCGACACCCCGGGAGACGGCAACTTTATAGCTGATACGCCTGCAATCTTGAGGGTTGTCGATGGTGTTATATTGGTAATAAGCGCTGTGGATGGCATACAGTTTTATACCGAAAAAGTATGGAGCTGGGCTACCGAACAGGATATACCCAAAATTATTTTTATTAATAAAGTTGATCATGAGCAAGCCAATGTAAAAGCAGTTTTAGAATCAATCAAAAGAAAATTTAAAGTAAGCCCGTTTTGTGTTCACACTGCAGTTGGTGCGGGAGAAGAATTTACTGGCGTGATAGATGTTTTATCAAAGAAATCATACACATATCAAAAAGATGGATCAGGGAAAAATAAGAATGATGCCATTCCAGATGGGATGCTTGAAGAAGCAAATTTTTCTTTTGGGGAACTTACCGAGTTGGTTGCTGAGGTAGATGACGAGTTAACCGAAAACTATCTTGAGAATGGGGAACTTTCTGATAAGGAGTTTGATGTTGGTCTAAAAAAGGGATTAAAAGAGGGCAAGTTATTGCCAGTTTTTTTGGGGTCGGCTACCAAAAATGTAGGCATCGATCTTTTGATGAATTCTATCATAGACTATTTGCCATCCCCAGATCAGAGAGGATCGGTAAAAGGAAAAAACCCAAAAGACGGCTCGGATAAACTATGCAACGCTGACCCTAAATCTTCGCTAGCAGCTTTTGTGTTTAAGACCGTTGCCGATCCATACGCAGGGAGACTAACTCTTTTTAGGGTTTTTTCTGGGGTAGTTAAGGCTGATTCATCTGTTTATAATGCGACTCAAGAAATCGTAGAACGTGTGGGTCAGGTATCTTTATTACAAGGAAAAAAACAAGTCTCTACTAGTGAAATTTCTGCGGGGGATATTGGTACGGTTGCCAAATTAAAAGTTACAACAACAAGTGATTCTTTATCATCAGAAAATAACCCCGTACAATTTGACGC
>JBGTUV010000175.1:0-3103 GCA_041938985.1 Candidatus Nitromaritima sp.
AAATGGGAGTCAAAAGTGGCCTAGTTAATGCTGGGGGCGACTTAATGGCTTTTGGCTTAAAAAAAGAAACGGAAGCCTGGCACATCGGGATTCAACATCCACGCAAACCCGAGAAGATAATTGCTTCTCTAGATGTTAGAGATAAGGCCGTGGCAACCTCGGGCGACTACCAAAGATATTTTATTAAAGACAAAGTGCGATTCCACCATATTCTAAACCCTAAAGACGGATGGCCAGAAAATCAAACTATGTCAGCAACTGTTATCGCAGATACAGTCATGGATGCTGATGCCCTTTCTACAGCCTTATTTATTCTGGGACCTAACAAAGGTATTGGCCTTATCAATTCACTGGAAGGAGTTGAAGGAATGATACTTTCAAAACTAGGTTCTGCTAGTTATTCTTCTGGATTTCGTAACCTTCCAGGACTTTCTCTTCATGTTTTAGAAAACGACCTCTCCAAACAAGTGGCAACCAATTGAAACTGGCTAAAAACCAGAATGAATGCATTTCTAATTTTTTGATTAAAGAAATGTCCTCTACTAACAAATCCTACCCTTGGGAATGAATCTTTTTAGTAATAAAGAGTTGCTGACCACAGAAAACTGAACTAAAGGCCATTGCAAGCGCAGCGTATACCGGAGTTAATAATATTCCAAACGTTGGATACAGCACCCCTGCCGCAATTGGAATACCCAAACAATTATAAAAAAATGCCCAAAACAGATTTTGCTTAACCTTTGCCATGGTTTTATTACTTAATTCGATAGCATCTACTACTGCTCTTAGGTCATTCGTCATAAGGGTTATATCAGAGGCTTCTATAGCCACATCTGCGCCCGAACCAACAGCAATCCCCAGATCAGCCTGAGCAAGCGCAGGAGCATCATTGATCCCATCGCCTACCATTCCAACGGTAAGCCCTTTGGCCTGCATTTTTTTTATCTCGTTCGACTTGCCTCCAGGAAGCACCCCAGATAAAACAGTTGTAATATTCAGTTCGTTTGCTATGACCCCTGCCACATATCGATTGTCACCGGTAAGGATTCCAACCTCTAACCCAAGACCTTTCAATCGATCAACTGTATCCTTTGCATGAGGCCTAATAACGTCTGAGGTAGTTATCGCCCCTACGATTTTTTCAGAAACAGCTAAAATCATGAGCGTTTTTCCCTGCTGAGAAAGTTTTTCTAGCTGTTCAACCCAATGTTCAACGTTAATTCCATTTTTTATCATCAGACCCATGTTACCCATGATCATTTGTTGCTGGTTTAACGAAGCCGTGACCCCAAACCCAGGCAAAGCTTTAAAATTCTGGACATTCTCAGGTCTCAAATTTCTTTTTTTAGCCTCCCTAACAACGGCCTGGGCCAGAGGATGTTCAGATTCTTTTTCAAGCGAGGCCGCATAAATTAACAAATTTTTTTCAGAAACTTCTGAATTAGGATTAACGATCACACCATTCACTTCTGGAATACCTTTGGTAAGAGTCCCTGTTTTGTCAAAAAATATCGTATTTAGTTTCCCAACCTTTTCAAGAACTTCACCTCCTTTAACAAGTACTCCTAATTCCGCCCCTCTCCCAGTACCCACCATAATAGCGGTTGGCGTAGCCAGTCCTAGTGCGCAAGGACAAGCAATGACTAAGACAGATATAAAGATCATAAGAGCAAATACAAAAGGAGACGTCGGTAGATCAGCATATTCACCAAAAATCCACCAACTTAAAAAAGACAAAGCTGCAACCCAAATCACAATAGGCACAAAAATACTAGACACCTTATCCACCAATCTCTGCACCGGTGCCTTCGACCCTTGTGCCTCTGTAACCAAATGAACGATCTGGGAAAGCACAGAATCTTTTCCCAGGCGTGTGGCTCGCATTTTAAACGCCCCCGTTTTATTTAGAGAACCCCCTATCACTTCATCTGCAGATTTTTTATCAATCGGCGTACTTTCCCCACTAATCATAGATTCATCAATAGATGAAGAGCCGCTCATGATAATCCCATCAACAGGAATCTTTTCACCAGGCCTAACGGTTATGGCCTCCCCATGCACCACTTCAACAATAGGAATATCAATCTCTACATTGTCACGCTCTACCCTCGCTGTTTTAGGCTGCAGCCCAATCAATTCATGAATAGCATTAGAGGCTTTTGTCTTTGCTTTTGCTTCAAGCAATCGCCCCATCAAAACTAGCGTAATAATCATTACCGAAGAATCAAAATAAACTAAAGATTTTTGTCCGACCCCCAATAAAAATTTTGGATACACCGTTATCGATAGACTGTATAAGTAAGCAGCTGATGTGCCGAGGGCAATAAGTGTATTCATATCAGAGTACCCGTGCATTACTCCTGCCCAAGCGCGTCGGTAAAAAATCCACCCTCCCCAAAACTGGACGGGTGTAGCTAGTAGTAGCAATAAAAAATTATGCTCGACCAAGTCATGCTCTTGGAAAAAGTTTTGAACCGAACCCACGCCACTAAGTAAAATAAGGAATGCCATTGATGAACTAAAAACAAATCTTCGAAAAAGAGGAGTTAATTCGTCGACATCATGCTCTTCTACTAGATCGTTTACCTGATCCTTATCCTCGTCATCTAAAAGCAAGGTATATCCAATACCTCGTAAAGCATTTTGGAATTCATGTGTTCCTGAAACAGACTGGACATAATTTATCAGGACTCTCTCCGCAGCCAAATTAACCTGAGCACCTAAAACTCCATAAAGCGCGCATAATTTATCCTCCACACGTGAAACACAAGAAGCGCAAGTAAGACCCTTGATTGGGAAAGTCTTCTGGCTTATTGAAACCTCAAATCCTATTTTTTTTATGGATTGCAAAATTTCGGCTAGAAAAATCTTGTTTGGGTCTAGGTCGACAAACATCTGTTCAGAACCAAAATTAACCCTTGCCTGCATAACTCCGTTAAGGCCTGAGATTTTTTTCTCTATACGAGAAGCACAACTAGAACAAGTCATTCCTCGTACCGAAATAACTACAGATTTAAAGTCGGATATTTTTTTTTGTTCGGTTGCCATAAGAATATTGCGTAGCCTTCGATGAATGCATAAAGCATTTTATTTAAATTCATTA
>JBGTUV010000176.1:0-3096 GCA_041938985.1 Candidatus Nitromaritima sp.
CACGAAAACGATTTGGGACGATGTGGTATTGGGTGCTTTGCCTAAACCTGTAAGCATCATCATTTGGATATCTAGTTTTTCTTACGTTGCCGATATCATTCAACGGGCTACGCAAAAGATGCTTTTTTATGAGCTTTTTGATCCGGCGAGGGAAATAGGAATAATTGTATGTTTAGTTGTCTTTGCTATTGGATTAATCAATAAGGCAGAACAAAATATTCTAATTCATTCGGAGGTTTCTGATCAGACAACCATCCATGCTTTGGCTAAGCTTGGTTACTTGGTGGTTTCCATTGCGGGAGGATTAACCTTATTGCAGACTTTAGGCCTAAGTATTTCCGGTCTCATGGCCTTTGGTGGTATGGGTGGAATCGCGGTAGGTTTTGCTGCTCAAGATTTATTATCTAACTTTTCCGCCGCATCCTTTACAGAGGACTCCGCGTCAATATCCCTTATCGTCTTTACCATGTATGCACTCACCGGATCCATCTTAACAACTCTCCGCAAAAGTTTTAAAGCACTGTATATATGAACATGACTTAAACTGGAATCAATAATTCACGTATTAGTATTTATTATTCCCTAACCCATTGAAATATGATATTTTCAACGTCAACGAGGATTTAAAGGAAAGAAAACCAATGGCGGGATTCGATCAACTGCTAATTCAGGAAAACGTATATATACTTCAGGCTTTTCTGGTCATGTTCGTGGCATTGCTTATGAATTTGTTCCAGAAGAAAATTTTTAGAACCTTATCCAAAAAAGCGGAAAGCACCCGGAATAAATTGGATGACGCCTTCCTGCTATCCATTCCCCGTCCCCTAAGTGCCATTATCTGGATAACTGGAATCGCCTTCACCAGCGAAATTATCCAGAATGCTACCGGAGCAGTGATTCTGGAAGCCTTCATCCCCTTACGCGATGCAGTTATTATTGCCGCCCTGGCCTGGTTTTTAGTTCTCATCATCCAACATACTGAAAAAAATTATCTGACGGCCGAAAAAGATATCGACCCAACGACGCTGGATGCCATATCAAAACTGGCCCGCATATCCATTTTCATCACAGCCGCATTAATGATACTGCAAACACTCGGGTTCAGCATTTCCGGCGTCCTGGCTTTTGGGGGTGTCGGCGGTATAGCCGTGGGCTTTGCAGCCAAAGACCTGCTGTCAAATTTCTTCGGAGGACTCTTTATATATATGGACCGACCTTTCAAGGTAGGGGATTGGGTACGGTCGCCCGATCGTGAAATTGAAGGTGTTGTCGAGAAAATAGGCTGGAGAGTCACTTTGATACGAACCTTTGACAAGCGCCCGCTGTATATTCCCAATGGAGTTTTTTCGCAAATCGCGGTGGAAAATCCTTCACGCATGCAGAACCGGAGAATCAAGGAAACTATCGGAATTCGCTATGATGACGCAGACAAAATGCAAATGATCACGAAACAGGTTGAGGAAATGTTAAAAGGTCACCCTGAAATCGATACCGGTAAAACCTTGATGGTCAATTTCAATAGTTTTGCCCCCTCCTCCCTTGATTTTTTCATCTATACCTTCACCAAAACGACAAATTGGGAAAAGTACCATGCCATTAAGGAGGACATCCTTTTAAAGGTCCTGAAAATTGTTGAAAATAATGGGGCGGAAACGGCATTCCCCACTTCTACCATTCATTTGGCAGACGGTGGTATATTTAGAAATATTGATACGAATCTTAAGAATCTTCCAGCCTAGTATTCAATACCCACCGAATAATGATGAATTTATTTTTTTTAGTTGAATTGAGAATAATTTATTTTCTTTTGGTTGTTCTTTTAGCACTTGGGCCGATTGGATGTTTGAATTACGGACCGATATCGCTAAAAAGCGAGAGAAGTAAATATAACCTGGCTATTCAAAAAACCAATGATGAACAGCTTTTGCTAAATCTCGTAAGACTAAAATATCGCGACACGCCTTTTTTCCTAGAAGTCAGTAATGTTGCATCGCAGTTTAGATTAAAAAACAAGGCAAGCATCAGCGCAAAACTTGAAAGCTTGGTTAAAGACATCTTTACTTTGGGAGCAAGTACTTCCTACGAAGAGAGCCCTACTATCAGTTATTCACCATTGCATGGCGATAAGTTTGTAAAAAATATTCTATCAACTTTGCCGCTTAAAACGATAACACTTCTGTTTCATTCGGGTTGGAGTGTTGAAAGAGTATTTAGAGTTTCATTTCAATTATTCGGTGAACTTGAAAACGCTCCAGGTGCTTCGGGACCGACACCTCAACTTGCCCCACAATATAAAGAATTTCTACAGGCTGTAAAATACTTGCAGGAGTTAGATGACCGAGATGCCCTGAGCATAAATTACCAAGAACCGAATGAACAACCACAGATGGTGTTGCAGATTTCAAACGAGGCCAAAAACTCTAAACCCGCTCTAAAGTTAGCTCGTGCCGTAAATGCTGTCCCTGGGAAAACTACATATGTATTGACTCATTTTCCAACCCCTGACCAAGTAGATTATCTGAGAGTTGTTCCAAGGTCTTTCCTTGGTATTATGTCTTACCTATCTCAATCGATTGAAATTCCTAAGAAGGACATACTCAAGGGGAAGGTTACCCTGACAAAAACTCTCAAGGGTGAGGATTTTGACTGGTTCGAAGTTACCGGTGAATTACTGACAATCCGCTCTTCCAACGAGAAGCCGTTGCAGGCCAAGGTGCGCGTCAATTACAGGGATGTATGGTTTTATATTGACGATTCAGACTTGAACTCCAAATCCACGTTTTCACTCTTAACCCAAATATACTCACTGCAATCAGGCTCAATCAAGAGTACGGAACCAGTTCTAACAATTGGAGTGGGTTCCTAAGTTGGTGAAATCTATTGCAGCCAAATATTTACTAAACCGATCAAATTACTATTGTCGCGACTTACAGAGTTATTTATCTTTACCAATGGCCTCCCATACAATGTTATTAAAATTTAAATATTTGTAGTTATTAAAGTTAGAAAAACTAAAAAACCGAAAAAATTATTACTTTTAAAAACAATTAAACAACTCTTTGAATTATATCTATCTAAACGGGACATTTGATAAAA
>JBGTUV010000177.1:0-3087 GCA_041938985.1 Candidatus Nitromaritima sp.
AAACACTTATTACTTTGCGGCCGTTACGATCTTCTTTAATTCCGTCCCAGACTGCAAGGGCAACCAGAGTTGGGTCTTTGCGGATAAACCCAGTGTCCCATTTCCCTGTTTTCAGCATATCGCGTAGAAACACAACGGTCCAAACACCATCTTTCCATTCACCATAACCTTCTACATTCTGATTTTCAGCAGGTTGGGGTGTGATCGTACCGAATCCCTCGGCGTTGAGTTCTTCGACAGCATTTTCCGAGGTTAGGTTGAGCTTGGCGACTGGATTGGACATGACACCACCGAAGATTAAAGCGTCCATATCTACGTCACCAGCATATTCTTGGTCCCCTTCGGCTTCTAGTGTTTCTTCTAGGCCAGATTTCCAGTGCCAGATATTGACCGGTTTCCCACGATTGCCCATCCCAAAGAAAGGTTCATTGTGGCCGTGGGTATGCAGGGTGACATTGCCCAGGGCAAACTGAACCGCTACACCATCACGAAAATAATCTTGGGTCAATTCAGAAAATGCATTTTTGGTTGGGTCTTCCCATTTTAACCGGACAGCAAGTTGTTCGCCATTGTTGACAGAAGCGAAGTTGATGACCTCGATTGCGTCACGACGAGCTGCTAGGGGACGTAATACCAAGTTCGTCGATTTGACCCCGTCCCAGATCGGGCTGTTGACATCCGTGTTCAACTCGAAGTCCTTTCGGAATGAATAGACATCCGTTTCAAATTCAGCTTTTTTAAACTCTCTGGTGAATTGGGAACGAATATAATGAACCAATGCCCAGCGGTCCTGTTCCGGCAGGTGCGCGTAGGAACCCATCGGAGTGCCATCAAGTCCTGTGCTCACGGTTCGAAAGATGTCTTTTGCCTCAAAACCACCTTTATAATAACCGGGAACGGTAATATCGTGTACAAAGACAGCATGTTTCCAGGCATCCAGTAGCGATTCTGCCAGTCGCCCGTCACCGCGTAATGATTGACCGTGACAGGCGGTACACTTATGTTTAGTGAAAAGTTCTTTACCCTTGGCTATTAACTGTGGAGTTACTTGGGGCGGCTGGTTTATCGTGATCTTTTCACCTTGGGGTTCCTTGCTAAATCTCGGTGAGAAGTTTTTGATTAGATTAATAAGAGCCCAGGTATCCTGGGCTGATAAAGCATCACCCCAAGCGGGCATAGAGGTTCCAGGTATTCCCTTAATAATGGTCCTATACAAGTCCTCATCCCTGGGGAGGGTGTCTGTCGGTGTGGAGCGGAATTTGAAGATCCCCATTCGAAAATCCCGTGGCCAAGGATAAAGATAGTCGGTTGCGGTACCACCGCCATTGCCGTCCTTCCCATGACAAAAGACACACATGTGGAGATAGATGTTACGCCCCCGAGCAAGCAAACCTTCTTCCTGCATTGCTACGGGCTTCTTTGCCCCTAAATCGCCATGAGATCCTCGAGTGCGGAATGGATCTCCGCCGCCATCATCATGGTGGTGGTGTTCCATGGGTTTTTCTTCGACGCGGTATTCACTACCTGGAGAAGGGGTTTTGTCACCGTGATGTTCATGTTCACCTTGTGATAGGGCATCTTTAGAGACAAGTAACAAAACTAGAAATATGGCCAACGCGGGGAAAAAAAATCTTGTAGACTGGTTCAGATTAATTAGTGTTTTGCAAAATGATTCCATAACTGATGCCTCTGAGTCAGGGCGGTCCGTTTAAAACCTGTCAATTACTAGTAGAATTATGGAGCGCCACACAAGTTAAGTTATAGGGTGTTATATTGGTAATTTCCACATTATTTGAGATGTATTATGTTTTTTAATGATTTTTTTTAATTATTAATTTTTAGCAAACTTCCTCGAACCATTTTAACGCCCTGATCCAAATCTCCCAAGTCTTTAAGGTTGAAATACTCTTCTTTAAACCCAAGTCCAAAATACCAGGCGTTTTCGAGCCCTCTTTCGGTGCTAGTCCACAAATAATAACTTCCACCGTTTCTGAATGATTCTGGTAGGCCGATTCTTTCGCCATCCTTGCTTTTGATAGGGCGGGATGCATCGTACAAACTTTTTAATTCTTTTAGTGTTGGGAGCCTCCAGTCATCAAAACCGGCAAATTTCTCAGCATTTTTTAAATCCACATACTCAAGCGCCTGATACCAATTTATCCCTTTTTTAAGTTCGTGGTATGAATCGGCTCGTTGCCAAAACAGGCCAGAATTTTTGTCCGCGACAGATCCATCTCCTTGGTCAAGGTACCGGGCGGCCCACGCTGAATTTAGAAAGGGTGTCCCCGTTATGATAACTGTAGCAAGTATGACCCAAAAGTATCTCAGTCTACGTAGAATTTTCATTTGTGAGGGATAAAAATTGTTTTTTATCTGCGTCAGGGCGAGCATAGTGAACTAATAATTTATGATGTATTTTATTACCAATTATACAAATATATATAATCAAATGCCACGAATAGTGCCCTTATATTATTACAAACATATTTGCAATAAGGTGGTCTAGACTTTAGAATCCTGACAGTCTTGGAACTATTAACTTTGCCCTGCGGAGATCGTTAATTGGCTACTACCCTGATGCAAGTCATTACTGATTTCGTGACTACTTTGCCGCCTTTACTTCAACTGTTGCTGGGAGTTTTTGTAACCCTTGGTTTTTTCAGGTGCTTTATAGCGGTTGTCGATTTTATTGAAGATAGACGAGAGGGGAAAAATAGCTAAAATGGTGCAAAAAAAACTAGCCTGCATCTTTAAACCATAATAATTAACACAACTAAAAAACCCCGCCTGTTAAAGCGGGGTTTTTCATTACGACAGGGAGTTTCCGTTGATTCCTGCTAACAGGAACCTTCGGAAGCTCCCTTTATCAAATTACTAGACAAAGGATCACCTCCTTTCATCCAGAGGGACCTTATTCACGCAAGAGACTCCTCTGGCGTCTGCATGCGTATGACCAAATTTGTGGTGCATGAATTCTCTGTATCCAGAAGCAAAGTTCAATCCATTTAAAGGGGAACCAAATATTGGACATGTTTATTTTTTCTTGACCTTACCTTTATCTTCATTGCCCTTTTTCTTTTCTTTTAA
>JBGTUV010000178.1:0-3078 GCA_041938985.1 Candidatus Nitromaritima sp.
CCTCGAAACGCCAAGGTTATGGCGCGTCATTTTGGTGTCACTTCCTCCAAGGGTACTACTCAAAAAAATGTTTTATACATTAAAGAGTGTATAGAGAATTTAGTAAAGCTGGAAGGAATTGCAATATTTGAGCTAGATCATATTTTACGTACATCTAAAGAAATTTTGTTGCAAGCTAGGAGAAAAAGATCTAGACCGTTTACTGATCAAAAAATAATTACCGGTTGGAATGGACTTATGATAACGGCCTTTGCTTCTGGTTATATGGTTTTGCATGGCAAGAATTATTTAAAGGTCGCAATCCGTGCAGGAGAATTTTTATGGAATAATATGTGGACAGAGAATGGGATTTTGCTTCGTATCTATAGTCATGGCGAAAGCAAAATCAATGGTTGTCTTGAAGACTATGCGTACTTCCTTGAAGCGTTGATCGCGCTTTATGAAGCATCTTTTGATCTTGTATGGATTGAACGCGCAAATCAACTTGCTGATAAGATGATTGATGAATTTTATGATGAAAAGGATGGGGGGTTCTTTATGTCAGGCCTTTCATCAGAGGTACTTATAGCTCGCTTAAAAAATGCAGCCGATGAAGCAATTCCTTCAGCCAATGCAATCGCTATTTTGTCACTGCTTAAGTTAGGACACCTTTCAGGTAATAAACGTTATCTTGAGATTGGAGCAAACTCTGTGAATGCTTTTAAACGGAGAATAGATAAAAGTCCAGCAGCTCATACAGGTATTTTGGCGGCGGCTGATTTTATGTCATGTTCCCTTACGGAGGTTATTTTTGCTGGTGATTTGGAGAATTCTTCTTTTGAGGATATGAGAGATTCTTTACATCAGGACTATCGCCCCAATAAAGTTATTGCATGGAATAAAAATGGCCAGGCCTCACACCTGATTCCTCTAACGGAGGGAAAGTCGACTATTGATGGAGCCCCTGCAGTTTATGTTTGTCAGCAAGAGACCTGCCACCCCCCAGTAAGCTCTGGAAAAGCGCTAGCTAGTTTACTTAAGCCACCACCAGAGATTCGGCTCAATATTTTTGATTATGATAAGCAGATTAAGGACGCTGAAACGGAGGAACAGGGAAAGTTTCTCGGGGTCATGGATCAAATTTTTAAACACTCAGGGTTGAAAAAGTGAAGCTTGTTCAGAGGTCGGTTGATTGTGCGTTACGTTTTTATTATTTACTGAACTAGCGGCGATGGTTGTTTCAATTTAAGGAAATTATTTATTTCACCTCTTTTCCTTAAGAGCTATTAGTTTATAGATTGAGAGAGTTTAATCTCATTTAATGCTTAGAGACAGTTATCTAGGATAATTTGCTGATATATTCATAGGGTTTTAAAAATATTGATATATCAGAGGCCTGGGTTATAATGACTATATTCTTAATCTATTAAATTTTCAAGGAAAGCATATTATGGCAATCGACAGCAAAGAGCTTGAGGATTTTATGCCCGCTACCGAATTAGAGTGGTCGGATACTGCTATTGCGCGAATGAAAAACGTGCCATTTTTCGTGCGAAAGAGTGTTGTTCGTGGGATTGAGCAATATGCCAAAGATAAAGGTGTCGCTCTAATTGATGATGATGTTGTTTCTCGGGCACGTCAAGAACGTGAAGCCGGAGCCATTGAAGAAGCAAGAAAGAAGAAGGCACCTAAAGTTGAATCTGAAGCTGTTGCTCCAGAGGTAGAAATTAAGCGACAGTTCGTGAACTTTGCTTTTTATAAATTAGATCCTTCCTTCCGACGGTTGCCAAAGGAAAGAAAAGAAGCAGCAAAAAAAGAATTTCTTGACGTGCTTGAAGAGTATGACGCTAACAGCGATATGATACTTCTTGGTTATACAATGGTGGGTATTAGGGCGGACGTGGATATTATGTTTTGGCGTATAAGCTATGAGATGGAAGGATTCCAGAAGATGACCACACGCTTATATCAAACAGACCTTGGAAGTTTTCTGATGCCAAGCTACTCTTATTTGTCTCAGACCAAGCGATCCATGTACCAAGATATGTTTAATCCTGAGCATGAGGAAGATCGCACTCATATTATTCCAGGTAAAGCAAAGTATTTATTTATTTACCCATTTGTTAAAACGAGAGAATGGTATCTTCTTACCCAGTTTACACGCCAAGGAATAATGGACGAGCATATTTTTGTTGGGAATAAGTATCCTTCTGTAAAACTAAATACTAGTTATTCGTTTGGTATTGATGATCAAGAGTTTGTTGTAGCATTTGAGACTGACTATCCTCAGGATTTTGTAGACTTGGTTATGGATCTTCGGGAAACACAGGGAAGTCTCTACGTTGAGCGAGACACGCCAATCTTCACTTGTGTTGCAAATTCTTTAGAGGATACAATTAGCAGCCTTGGAATATAAAAGTATAATAGGTTGGAAAAAACAAAGGGCTGTGACTTTTGTCACAGCCCTTTGTTTTTTGAGAGCGTATTGCCTTAGATTATTATCTACTATTGCCAACTATTGTTGCAAAGACTTAGTATTTGGCTAAGGGTCTTTTTTAAATCCTTCCTATGAACCACTTGGTCAATTAACCCATGATCCAATAGAAATTCTGCACGTTGGAACCCGTCAGGAAGTTTTTGCTGAATGGTTTGTTCTATTACGCGAGGACCCGCAAATCCAATTAATGCGCCGGGTTCAGCAAGAATTATATCCCCAAGCATAGCAAAGCTTGCTGAAACCCCTCCGGTAGTTGGATCAGTCAATATGGAAATATAAGGTAATCTTTCTTTTGCTAGCTTACTGAGAGCAGCTGAAGTTTTAGCCATCTGCATGAGTGAAAGAATGCCCTCCTGCATGCGCGCTCCGCCAGAACAGGAGAGTATTATTAATGAAGTTTTATTTTTGATAGCTCTTTCGATTGATCTGGTTATTTTCTCTCCGGCCACGACCCCCATGCTGCCACCCATGAAACTAAACTCAAAAAAACAAATTTCAACTGGGTGGTTTTTAATGTGCCCAGATCCAGAAATAACCGCGTCCGAAGTAATTCCTTTTTTGTAGGAGGTACGCAATCGATCTTTGTATTTTTTGCTATCCTT
>JBGTUV010000179.1:0-3074 GCA_041938985.1 Candidatus Nitromaritima sp.
ATATAGTATTTACCGGTACAATTTATATATTAAAAAGATTATGGCTTTACCAAAACCAGTAAAATTAGAGGTTGAAAGATATGTTGGAGGGTTATCTCAGTTTGAAAAAATTGATAATCCAATTAAACTATCTCAAGAAACTCGGAAATGTTATCAAATGTTACGTGAAGAAGGGAAATCTTTAGGCAACCTATTGAGGTCGGTTACCAGAGAATTGGAAATGGCTCGTGCTGACATTTTTCATGCAGCAGTTAGTTCCATTAATGTTGAAGTGCCAGGTAGGTAAGAAGCTAAATCTCCGTTTCCTTCCTCCTTTAAGAATTTTTCTAGGAATTCTAGGGAGGCTCCTCCACCAGTTGAGACGAAGAAGTTGGAGGATAAATAATTCCATAATATATAGTTGTCATCAACGGGGAATTCCATGTTGAGTAAGTCGCGGTTTATCGGTTCAGCTAGTTGTTTTTCGATACAGCGCTTGATGAGATTTTTTAATTGATTAGCACCAATTTTATTCAATATAGCAGCTGAATCACCCCCTCCAATAACCGCAGAAAAATTTTGATTAGTCAATGTTTCTTCAAATAGAAGTTGAGCCAATGCTAGAGATCCTTCAGCGTAATCATGATTTGTGGGGTGATCATATGCCCCTAGTGGACCATTCCAAAAGACATTTTCAACTCCATCAGATAAGATTGTATTTTTGAAGTTTTCTATAGTTTTAGGTCCAAGATCCAGTTGTAATACCTTTTCGAAGTCTGGCTCTGCTTCAATAAAAAAAGTAGGGGCCTTAAATTCATCAACGCACTTATAATCATCAGGAAATATTAAATTGACCTTTTTGTCATTTGCAAAGTCCAATATTTCGCCGGCAAGGCTAACTTCATTTACAAGGTTTTGATTATTTTCTTCGCTTGAACTTAGTAAAGTCCTTGGAATATCAGATAGTTTAAAGGGAATCATTTTTGTTTTCGCTTTTTGAGCAATCAAAAAAGTATTTGCCATTTTCCCACCTATGAAAATAGCCTTGACCCCAACCTGTACAAACTGTTTTAATGCATTGATTTTGTCTGAAACTTTAGCCCCACCGGCGATGACCACTGTTTTACTTGGTTGGTTTATTACCCTACGTCCAAAGCGTCCCAAGTTTTTAATTTCTTGGTTTAGGAGAACACCTGCCACCACTAATTTATTTTGGGTTTTCATGAGTTGAGGAAGCATTTTTATGCTTTTAGTTGTTCGGTGGCTGCACCCAAACGCGCAATTGATATATACATCGGACACATTAGCAAGCTCATAGATGAATTCTTTTCTGTAGGTATCTGGTTTGGACGGATCTAGTAAGTATCTAAGGTTGGGAAGAAATTTTATGCCACCAGGAGGCATACGTTTATGAGAAGCAATCTCTAAAGAGTGCTTCATGTGAGAATCTATAATTTCGGGTGGAAAAATAGTATATGTGTCACCGTGAAGCCGACGAATTAACGTATCGAAGTGAGAGCTAACAAACTGTATATTGAAAATACCATCCCAGCCTGTATGACCTTTTTGCTTATGCGGCCTTCCAAGGTGTGATCCTATGATAATCCTACAGTCTCCTTCGGTAAGTTCATGAATTTTTTTAAATGTTGTATCCAGAAAACGGCGCATCCGAGTATCATCAGCAACACGGTAATAACCTTTTTCTGTTGCAACTAATGGGACATTGAAATCACATCGGATAAATATAGACTTCCCTCTTAAATGTTCTGCAGTTAGAGCATCTAGTGAGCGCATACCTATTTGTTTGTTTATATCGCTCATAATAGTTTTACCGTTACATTGTATGAAATCGTCTAATTTTAATATTTGCAGAAAGTCTTTGATTTTGCAATAGATATTATGATTTCTTTTGCTAGTCTAGTGCACTTTATGCCAAGTAAATTACAATGTTATGGTTTTTATCCAGATTTAGTGTTTTTTTGTAAATTCATAGTGGAGAAAAAAGTCATAAACCATTAAAAATAAAAGATTAATTGGCCTAACTGTTTTTGAATTCCAGTTGCTTTTAGTTTATTATGAATCATAGTAGTGGAATCCCATTATATGGCCTAGCTTAAAGAAAGGTTATCATGGCAAAAAAATTATCAATGATGATCAATAGAGATCATCCGGAAGTCTGCCGCGCTGTTATTTTAGAGGATGGCAGGATCAATGATTATATTGTAGAAAACGTTTCGCAAGAGAAGATTAAGGGGAATATTTATTTGGGTGTTATTAACCGTGTAGAACCAGCCATTGAAGCTGCTTTTGTGGATATTGGAGGAAGCAAATATGGTTTTTTACCCTTTAAAGATGTTCTCAAAGGTTCGTATGTCGATACTGGTGAAAAGAAAGCCCGTATTCGCATACAGGATGTTTTAGTTCGCGGTCAAGAAATACTGGTTCAAGTTGCGAAGGAGAGTCGCGATGCCAAAGGACCCTCTCTTACTAACAGCATCTCGCTTCCTGGGAGGTTTTTGGTGTTGATGTCTGGTTCTCATGCTAGTGCTGTTTCTCGAAAAATTGAAGATGGAGAAGAACGGAAAAAGCTTAAAACACTTGTTGCGGACTTTAAACTTCCGGACAATTTAGGTCTAATCATTAGAACGGCCGGGTTGGGCAGGACAAAAACGGAACTTCAAAAAGACCTCCAGAGACTTCTCATGGTTTGGGAAAACCTATCAACATCTCGTGAAAAAAAAATTAATAAACCACCATTTCTCCTATATCAAGAAGCAGATATGGTGGTCCGGCTAGTTAGGGATAACTTCACAACAGAGACGTCAGAAGTTCTTGTGGATAATATTGAATCTTATAATGCTGTCAAGGGTTTTATGAAGATGGTTATGCCGCGGTTTACAAACCGTGTAAAACTGTATAAAGACACTACGCCCATATTTTCACGATTTAATATAGAAGATCAGATTGAATCGTTGTACCAGCGCAAAGTTTCCTTGCCTTCAGGTGGTTCGATTGTCTTTGATTCAGGCGAGGCAATGGTTTCGATAGATGTCAATTCAGGTAAGACGACAAGTGCTAGCCAACTAGAAGAAACA
>JBGTUV010000180.1:0-3032 GCA_041938985.1 Candidatus Nitromaritima sp.
GAAGATGAAGTTGATTCGTCAAATAAAGTTTGGGAAGAAAATTTTCCACCAAAAAAAAATAAAAACGAAGAGTCTGAAAAAGAATAACCGCTGATGGATGATCTCGAAAAAAATAACAACGAAGAGTCTTGGGGTCATTGGACAGACGAAGAATATTTAGATGAAGTATTTGAATATGACCCAATCTGCAAGCGGTGTGGGAAGGGGAAAGAAGGTCATAAAGTAATAGCTGTTATGGAGAGTCGCCTTAAAGGATGGAAGGTTGCGATGTGTATGTTTTTCATGCTGAATACGTCGCATTGATGCAAGCGGGTATTGTGATGTCGATGAAGTCACGATGTGAACCAAAAATAGTGTGGGTAAAAAGTAAAGATAAGCAATGATCAGGGACTATATTTGGATACTTGTGCTTCTTGCAGTGGGAATTTTTTGGTTCGTCATCCTGCCAACGAAGTATGAATGGTTTAGGCAATTTTTTTGTTAACTTATGGATAAATCTTAACTTTAAAATAAGGCGGGAAGGTAGTTTTGTTAATGGCTTTCTGAGTTTAGCGAAGGTAACTCATGATGAGAACGGAAATCACTAAAGATGACGTGTTTGACAGGGAGGATGTTTCTTCATGTCACGAATGATCTGTAGAAATTATGGCGGCAGTTACCAGCTTAGAATTCAGAATGCGGAGGACTTGGAGAAGATTCAAGTTTTTGATGAAGTCCACTGGGCTGCTACCAGTATTCCCACCGACAGTCTTAATTGCGATAAGGAGTTCACTGCCTACGTGGATACAGATAAGAACGGCCGCATCCGGCCTGCTGAGCTCAAGGCCGCATGCTCTTGGCTGATTCAGGTTCTTGCCGATCGTCACCGCTTATCCGAAGGTTCCGATGTCCTCAAGCTTCAAGATATCGATACCCATCGTCCTGAAGGCCAAATGTTGCATGCGACTGCTGAGCTTATCTTAACCAATCTGAACATACCGGGTAAAAATGAAATTAGTCTCGAGCAAGTTCGGGATGTGAAAAGTATTATGGCCAGCGCGGCAAATAACGGTGACGGTATTATTCCTCCGGAAGTTACATCCAACGCTGATTTAGCACAATTTATCACTTCCATAATAGATACAGTGGGCTCTCGAATGGACGCTTGTGGTAAACCAGGGATTAGCAAAGATGAACTAGAGAAATTTTTCCACGAGGCAGAAACCTATCTGGCATGGATAGCTCAGGGTGAGATTCCTATAGGTCACGAGTGCACCGAAATTATACCGTGGGGAATCGAGACACAAAAAGCGTATGATTTAGTAAAAAATGTAGAAGAAAAGGTGGATCAATTTTTTGCACAATGTGCCCTAGTCAAGTTCGATGAGAGAGCTGCAGCTCAAATGCAACTTCGTGAGAAGGAGCTTGAAGAAATTGATTTTACGGATACGGCCAAGATGATAGATCGGCTGAAGGATAGCCCCTTGGCTTCACCTAACTCAGAAGGGTGGTTAAATTTCGAAGAAGCAATCAATCCCCTCTATGTGGATTCCTTGCTCGAACTTAAGGAGAAGGTTTTAAGCCGCGCTCTTGGAGACTCTGTTGAACGGCTTAACGAAAACGAGTGGCGCAAAGTAAAAAATATTTTTCGCCCTTACCGGGAATGGTTAAAAAATAAGCAATGCAGTGAGGTTGAAAAACTGGGCCAAGAACGACTGCGCTCTTATCTTGAGGGGTCTTATCGGGAGCAGGCTAGTGAGCTGATTGAAAAAGATTTGGCGGTTGCGAATGATTTAAATCAGATACAAAATTTGGAAAAACTTATCCTTTATCAAAGATGGTTGATGGTATTAGCAAACAATTTTGTGAGTTTCGCAGATCTTTATAATCCGAACGCCCGAGCTCTTTTTGAAATGGGTACGCTCGTCATTACTGAGAAACAAATTACTTTTACCATGGGCGTTCAGGATCGCCCAGCCCACAAAAAGGTAAGTCAGCGCAGTTCGATGTATCTGTTGTATGTTGAGATTACCGGTCGCCAAGATAAGGACATTAAGTTTGAGATCGTAGCTCCTGTAACTTCGGGTAGTTCAGAGGGATTATGTGTTGGGAAACGCGGTATTTTCTTTACCGTGGATGGGCGTGAGTGGGATGCTGAGGTTGTGGACATTGTGGTGAATCCTATTAGCGTGTGGGAATCCGTGAAAGCGCCTTTCCAAAAAATCGTTGATTTTGCAAGGAAGCAAATAGAAAAGATGACTAAGTCCAGCGAAGAAAAGGTAGGATCCATGGCTTCTTCTGCTAGTGCATCTGGGACAGCAAGAGACCTTATGTTGGGTGGAGGTCTCGCAATTGCAGCTCTTGGATCGTCTTTTGCTTACATTACCAAAGCTCTTTCGGAGGTGGAACCCGTTCACGTCCTGGTGGCTTTGTTGGGTTTGGCGATGGTAGTTTTATTACCCAGCATATTGGCCGGGTTTGTAAAGACACGTAAAAGGGATATGAGTGCCCTCTTAGAAGCGTCGGGTTGGGCAGTCAATGTTCACATGCGCCTCAACATGACGATGGGACAGCTTTTTACCCACACACCGCATCTCCCAAAAGATGCACGCAAGGAACGAAGAGATATAGTCGGCAAATTCGTAAAAAAGTTCGGGTACAATTCTTCCCAATCTATGAGGCCAAATTCATTTATTTTGGTGTTTGTTTTTTTGTTGCTTTGTTGGTTGCTTTTTTTATTGAACTTCCCCGGATGGAAACTGTCATTTTAACTGTACTGCCAAGTTATTCAGGCAACCAATTATTCTTGTAGCTTTAAATAAAAGGGGCGTTCTGAAAAAGTTTAACCGCTGAAAGTTATTTAGTATTTATCAAGCCAAACCAAGACCCCACCGCAGTGAGGGCAGTCACAACAAAGGTACCAACGCCCTTCAGAGTTTTATAGCTCGTTTGGATTTGGTCAACACGAGAGTGAACACGCTTGATCGTTTGTTGATTAGTCTCGCTCTCTCGACCATATTGCGAAAGTAGTTCATCAATTCGCTTAAATCTTA
>JBGTUV010000181.1:0-3024 GCA_041938985.1 Candidatus Nitromaritima sp.
ATAAAGTAAATTTTATGGAATTTGCAAAAAACGAAACGTTCAAAATAGAAATTGACAATTATTCTGGACCACTGGAAGCTTTGCTAGACCTTGCAAAGTCACAAAAAGTGAATTTAGAAAATATTTCTATTAATGTGATGAGGGTTCCGAGGTTGTTTTTTCGTAATTTGTTCGTTTTATTTTTGTACAAAACTATTGTGGGAAGTTGGTTGGCTGTCACAAAAACTATTCGGTCGCGTGAACCGGTCATCATATTCTCGACTTCTGACATTTTTCCTGATTCAATCCCGGCATTTTTTTCAAAGTTGTTTAATGAAAAAATAAAATGGGTAGCATCTTTTTTCTTTTTCGCGTCTTCCCCTTTTTCAAAAGAATTTCCTTATAAGGGTTTTAATGCAACTTTACGTGGTTTGATTTATTATTTAACACAAAGAGGATGTTATTTTTTGATTAGGCAGTTTTCCGATTATGTGATTGCCTGCAATGAGATAGAAAGGAGGCAGTTTGTTGGGGATCACTATTCGGAAAAAAATATATGCACCATTTATGGGGGGGTTGATTTGAAAATACCAGAATCAGTTCCTGAACCGAAGAGAAAGACTTATGATGCTGTGTTTATGGCTCGGTTTCATCCACAAAAGGGACCGATGGAGGCAGTAAGGATCTGGCGTGAGGTTGTTAAAAAATATCAAAGGGCCAAACTGGTAATGATTGGCAATGGGCCAGAGGAAGAAGCGGTCAAAGCTTTCATCAAGAGTCATTATTTGGAGAATAATATTTTTCTTGTAGGTTTCATGGACGGAGTTGAGAAATTTAAAATAATAAAATCAGCATGTATTTTTCTACATCCAGCGATTTATGAAACTGGTGGGATGGCTGCAGCCGAAGGGATGGCAGCCGGGTTGCCGGTTTTGGCCTATGATCATAAAGGATATGATTATTGTTACCCAAGGGGTATTATTCGAGTTGCTCCAATCGGTGATTGTTGCAAGATGGCAGAGGGGGTTATCGACTTATTGGATAATACCTCCTATTACTCTAAAATAAAAGCCGAAGCTTATGAGTTTTCCAGAGAGTTTTGCTGGGATTTTAGGGCTGCTAAGCTCTTTGATAGTATTTTCTCTAGCCTAAAGTTCTGCTAACATTACCTCCTAAAATCTAGCCGATTAAGGCGCGCATTTTTTTTTCAAAAATCTCTGTCCGGAAGTTTTTAGCTTGCTCCTCACAGGCAATGCGCATAGATAGTGTTTTTTCAGGGGTTGCTTCCCCAACGGCTTGAATAATATTCTCAAGGGAAGGATTTGAGGGTATTAGCCATCCGGTTTTTTCATGAATCACGGTTTCTAACATCCCACCCTCTTTAACTCCAATGACCGGTTTACCCGCTGCCATTGATTCTACCGGAGACATTCCGAAGTCTTCATCTTTTGGGATGTAAATGGTGGCGACAGCGTTCCCTATTAGTTTTTGCAACTCCTGATCATTAATGTCCCCTGTGAATTGGATATTATCAAATCCTTCTGCAAGCTGTTTTAGATATCTTTCCTCTGGCCCCGTAGAGGATACGATGAGGCACTTTTCAGGAAGTTGGGTAAATGCTTGGATAATCATGTCTACTCTTTTGTAAGGCGCAAGCCGAGCAGTGGAAAGGTAATAATTTTCTTGTCCCACCCAGAAAAACTTATCTATGTCACAAGGCGGATAGATGACGGTAGATTCCAAGCCTAAAAAATTTTGAATTCGGTTTTGAACGTTTTTAGAATCTGCCACAACCACATCCATTTTTCGAATAGCGTTTTCGTAAAGCAGTTTAAAAGTGGAGTTGTACAAAGCGTGAGTCAGTTTTCCTATAGGTGGTTGAGATTCGAGGTGAGTTTCTTTAAGATCGTAGATCGACCTGGGCGGAGTAAAACAGTAATATATGTTTTTTCCTTTTGGATGATTTGACACTGCTAAGGGAGAGTTTTGCCCAGTATATATAACATTTTGATAGTTGCTTAAAAAGTTTGTTCCTCTGTAAAAAGAATGAAGGCGTTTAAAGGTTCGCCAAAAAGGTAAGCTAGACTCGGACTTTAGATTTATAATGCGTCCATGCAGCTCGCTTAAGTCTAAGGCATCTTTTTTTTTATATCCAAAAGCTAGATCGGCCTCTAATTCCCGACACAAAATCTGGACCAAACGCTCTCCCCCTCCTTTAAACTCAAAAGCGTCATGTAGAATAATTATGTCGGAGCGTTTCATTGTTCTAGAATCACTTTTCGCCGCCAAGAAAGAATTCCACTCCCAATTAAAAGCAGCAAGAGCACCTCAGTAGAGATAGTTCCTATAGCTGCTCCCTTTGCTCCCATAGCGGGAATGAGGTAAAGGTTGAGGCATATGTTAGTTACAGCTGCTACACATGTGATTTTGGCATAAAAATATTCTCGGTCAATCGCCAGCGTAGCCTGAGTCAATACTAGATTGGGGATCATGATGAAAAATGAAACCAAAAGTAGATTAAGTAAGGGGAAGGCGCCGACAAAGTCGGTGCCATAGCAAATACGCAAAATTTCTTTACTAAAAAACCAGCCGATTGGCACAATTATGATTGGAGAAGCGGAGCCGAGTAAAAATAATTTTAAAATGTATGGCGTGAATTTTTTGGGATAGCTTGCTCGCGTCCTCATTTCTCTGAATAAAACTGTTGCAAAAGGAAGATGCATAAAGATAAGTCCTTCTATTAGTCGAGATCCAGCCGCGTAATAACCGACTTCCTCTAACCCGCTGCCAAGATGGCGGAGCATAACAATATCTATCTTGAAATAAATCAAGGTAGCAATATCGATGATTAAAAGAGAAGCTAAGGATTTATAAACAACCGGGTCTAGTTTTTGAAAAAATACTTTCAATTTACAAGTTCTTGGGCGCAAGGCGAGAGCAATGCCATACCCTACTATGGTCCCGCCTAAAATAAGTTCAATGGTGGGCGCGAAAATAAAAATAAAGAATAAAACACTTAGCGCACCAAGGGTTCTTGTCGTGACG
>JBGTUV010000182.1:0-3012 GCA_041938985.1 Candidatus Nitromaritima sp.
GGAAAATCTTTGTAAAACTTTGAATCCCAGAACATCAGTATAAAAACCTTCCGCTCTATCTAGGTGACGAACATTCAATGCAATGTGATGAATCCCTAAAAGACGCATGATTGCCAGAAGTTACAAAGGGGGGGGGTTATAGAGTTCCGTCTCCTGCACCAATGGAAGTACCAGTAAGACCATCGATACCCGTATCAACCATTTTTTCTTCTTCAGTAACGACAAAAATATGATGGCCAAACTTACTTTGAATCGGACCTGATACTTTCCCGACAGGGGCCTGCATAGCAGCTTTTTCCAGCTCCGGAGCGGCTGTATTGAATTCCAGAAACCCAAGGTCACCACCCTTTTTACTGGTTCCACAAGCACTATATTTTTTCGCTAATTTAGAAAACATTTTTAGCATCAATTCATTACTTTCGCAGGACTTAAGATTTTCAAGCAACAAATCCGCTATATCTTTGGTCGATAACACAATATGACTAACACGGATCGAACGAATGGACATGACTCACCCCATGAAAAAAGCTTTATTTTTATTGATCACCAATTGTATCCTTTTTAGAATTTTTTACCAAGAACTTAAGATAAACACGGGCAAATTAACAAAAACTTTGTTTTGTAGTTGATTTTATGATTATGGCGTAGCAGCGAAACTCAGAACAGAACTTTCTGCCTACTATGGACGCACCTCGCCAACATTTGAATCAAATTTGGAAATTAATCTCAACTGTACTGTTTAAGAGGTATAAAATGAAGAGGATTTGTACTCATTGAGCCCATGAGTAAAAAGGACGTTGAGTGCGGCCGCTACAGGCACCGAAACTATGACTCCCACCAGTCCAAAGAACTCTGCTCCCAACAAAACAGCCAATATGATTGCTACCGGATGCAACCCTATTTTTTCACCGACGATACGTGGAGTAATTATCATACCCTCTAAACCCTGAACCACTGCAAAAACTCCTGCCACACCAAAAACAAGCACCCAGTCCTGAGTCTGCATGAAAGTTAATATCGCCGCTGGAACAAACCCAAATACCAAACCTAGGTAGGGCACCAAGCTAGCTAATCCCGCTAACAAACCTATAAACAAACTCATTGGGGTACCACAAAAAAACAACCCGATACTATAAAGCCCCGCCATAATCAAACCAACCATTAATTGTCCTCTGACAAAACCTGCAAGAACCCCATCTATTTCCTTTATCAAACTCAGCACCTGTTCCCTGGATCTTGCAGGAACAAAACTGAGCATTTTTTTATTTATCAGATCATAATCTCGAAGCAAGTAAAACATAACCACCGGAATAATCACGAGATTGGCCAAAAGTAAAATAAAACTAAACAAACCTGCTACCGAACCCCATAAAATTGACGTGATTGATGAAATTACTTTGAGAGGAAGTTCCCCGACCTTTAGAAGTTCTCTATTCAGAATTCCTTGTATCTTCTCGGGTTCACCAACTACTCCCAATAATGGGTACATCCATTCTTGCATGATCGCAATATAATTAGGTAAGTTAGAAACCAAATGTTCTGCCTGTAGTTTAAGCAATGGAAAAATCAGAAGTCCGATCCCAGTGACAAGAGAAAAAACTCCTGCCATTAGAACCAAAACTGAAAAGGTTCTGGAAATTTTCAAAGACTCTAATCGATCTGTAACTGGATCCAATAGATATGCCAAAGCAAAGGCGATGAAGAATGGAGTGAGCACACGGCGAGAAAAGTAGAAAAAAATTACGGCCAGTAAAACCCCGACAACAACAAAATATATTGTTTGCGTGTTTCTCTCTCGAGTCATATCAAAGATCACCAAAAGGCAACGGCGGGTTATCCATTGTAGAAACTGGGGGAACTGAGCGTTGGACCTCTTTCTTTTTTGATACCGGTGTCCAATATTCTTGTATGGCGGGAATAAGAAATTCTGTCATTTTTTTTCCAGCGCGACGAAAAGCTTCTAGTTCACTTGCAAAAATTTCATTTTCGGAAGCTGTAGCAAAATCGCTTTTTGCCGCCACTACCATCGATTGACGAGACGAAACGACCTTGACATTGATCCCAACTCGAACCTTTTGCGCGTTCGCTCCTTCTCTACCTACCGTAGAAGACGAAGTGGCCTTCCCTATGATAACGATATCTGCTCCTACTTTCGACCCTATATCCACTGCGTCTGAAATATTGCCACCTATTGCACTCACTACTATTTTCTTAGAAATTTCGTGACGCAAGGAATTCCTGCGTACGACAGGAATTCCCGACTCTATAAAACTTCTGGTCAGCAAGATTTCAGAAATAGGCACCGCCTCCCAAAAGCGTGATTCTTCATCAAGGCTCAAACTACTTTCGTTAATGAGAATGACAACCTGTTTTAGGTTTTCTAGTCCTGTCACAATGCCCCTTTGGCTCAAAGTTTTACTAATCGCTCCCTGAAATAAATTTACCTCGAGCTTAACATGACTCATCTGTTCTACAGAATCATCATAAGCTTCTAAAAAACGATAAGATTTCACATATTTATTGAATGCCTTCAACATCTTTTGCATTTCTTGTCGATTTTGTTCAAATTCATCATCCCTCAAAATTCCTCGCAAGCCCTGCTCCAACGCCAATGTCAAAGCTATTTTTACAGCTTTTTTTCTAGCTTTAACAAAATTATTTTTTACCACCGGAACTTCCGCGCTCACCTCGTAAGGCGTATCAAAATCAAACTGGGCAAAAGAAATAACAACTTGCCCAAGTAGCATAAACATTAAAACTATCACCAAAAAAAATATCACTTTGTTTAGCAATAAAAAAAGGGCTTAATCCTGTAGAAAGCTCAGGACAAAAAGTCAGAGCTATTCAGGGAGTTGTATTTGTGAATAATAAGCAACAGGAGCTGATTATTAAGCATATTATGGTTCAAAGAGAGGGCGTAGACATTCTCTTGGACCCTGCAAAGATGCATAAGACAGCCAATGAGTTATCTACAGCAGGCCTTGCAGAATTGAAATTAATTCTTGGCAAGGA
>JBGTUV010000183.1:0-2995 GCA_041938985.1 Candidatus Nitromaritima sp.
TCGAGTAACTCGCAGTCGACAAAACGCTCTCTTTGGTCATCGCTTATGAAAACTGGCATTAAGTTGTTATGGTTTTATTTAATCCGTTTTAAATCCATTTTGGCTATAGGCTTTAATAATATGTTTAACTAAGTCGTGCCTCACAACATCTTTTTCATTGAAGTTGACAAAGCTAATGCCATCAATATCTTTGAGAAGGGTTTGAACTTGAATCAAGCCTGAGTTTTTTGAATTCTCTAAGTCGATTTGTGTGATATCACCGGTGATCACCATTTTAGAGTTGTATCCAAGTCTAGTGAGAAACATTTTCATTTGTTCTTTGGTGGAGTTTTGTGCCTCGTCAAGAATTACAAAGGAATCATTGAGTGTGCGTCCGCGCATATAAGCTAGAGGAGCGATTTCGATGATTCCATCTTCCATGAGTTCTCTCACCCTGCCAGGTTCCAAGGCATCGTCAAGAGCGTCGTAAAGCGGCATGAAGTAAGGGTTAATTTTTTCTGAGATATCTCCTGGTAAAAAGCCAAGTTTCTCTCCTGCCTCAACCGCCGGACGAGCTAAAATAATCTTCTGAAATTGACGTTTGAGTAGCCCCTCTACTGCCAGCGCTACAGCTAAATATGTTTTTCCTGTCCCGGCTGGTCCAATCGCTAAGACAATATCTGCTTGCTTTACTGATTGAATAAATTCCCTCTGGGTTGGACTTTTTGGAGTAATGAATCCCTTCTTAGGAGATACAGTTATTCTCTCAGAAAAAATAGTTTTTAAACTTACTGTCTTGTCTTCTGCTACTAGGCGGGTTGCAAACTTTATGTCGTCATTCTTGAGCTTATAACCTGAAACTAAAAGATCTTCTAATTGAGTTAAAAGGATGTCAACCGCATTAATCGAATCGAAGTCACCTTTTATTTTGATTTGGTTTTCTCGAGTCGTAATACGGACACTAAATTTTTTTTCAATTTGCTTGAGATTGATGTCCTGAGCACCAAAAATTTCTGGAATGTGAGCAAGATTTTCGAGAAGAAGCTCTTTATTGACGATTTGGTTCAAGAGAGGTGCGATCCTTGTCAGGGTTTAAAGGAGCTATTATATCCCTGCTCGTTTTGTCTTGTCAAACTCAGGAGATCTCTAGTTAAATAGTTTAAAAATAGTTAGTTAGGTTGGTTTTAATTGGAGTTTCGGGATGGTGCTAAAAGACTGAGGAATTCACTGCGGGTTCGTGCATCATCCTTAAAACACCCAAGCATGGAGCTAGTGGTTGTGTAGGAGTTTTGTTTTGCAACTCCGCGCATAGACATGCAAAGGTGCAGTGCATCGATAACAACAGCTACTCCTGCTGGTTTTACAATACTTTGTATACATTGGGCGATTTCGGTGGTCAAGCGCTCCTGAACCTGTAAGCGTCTGCTGTATGCATCTATCAGACGGGGAACTTTGCTTAGCCCTATTATTTTGCCTTGGGGAAGGTAGGCTACATGACATTTCCCGAAAAAAGGAAGCATATGGTGCTCGCAAAGACTGTAGACATCTATATCCTTAACGATAACCATCTCGTTATAATTTTCACTGTAGAGGGCATCGTTTACTAATTTTTCGACGTCTATCTCGTAGCCACTGGTCAAGAATTTTAACGATTTTTCTACTCTTTCGGGGGTTTTAAGCAACCCTTCCCGTTTGGGATCTTCGCCAACGGCATGTAAAATCCGTTCAACTAATGATTGAAGCCCAGTGGCTTTAGATGGTAGGTTCACAGACACCCCCTCTATAGACAACGTAATTACGCTCGGATTCGTAAAGTTTAATTTCGTATAGACGGCCCTTTGTAATCTTAGGTTCGAGGATTTCCCAAAACTTAATTGCTAGGTTTTCTGCTGTTGGAATAATACCCTTTAAAAAATCAACATCTACATTTAAGTTTTTATGGTCTACCTTATTGAGAACTTCTTGTGTGGTTAATTTTTTTAACTCTTTTAAATCAAATACCATTCCCGTGTCTTCGCATACTTCTCCGGATAACGTAACTTCAAGGTTATAATTATGTCCGTGTCCATTAGGATTGTTGCATAAGCCAAATGTGGCCTCATTTTTCTCATCAGAAAAATTCGGATTATATAGCCTGTGACTGGCGCAAAAATGATGTTTTCGTGTAATAAATATCATGGGGCAGGGATAACTATGTAGAAGAATGAAATTATTTTAAATATTTCCGTTTATTATCAGTTGAGTGAAACCCAGGTCCATATAAATGGAATGTCATGTTATTCATAACTTTTTGTAGGGGACCTTCGCACTTTTCGCATTTAGTGAGAGGTTCATCGGATACCTTTTGAAGAACCTCGAAGGTATCCTTGCATTTTTCACATTGATAGTCGTAAAAGGGCATAAAAATTTCTCTTAATGCGGTCTACTCATAAATCGGGACTTCATTGGCATGGTAACAGCATTGTTCGCCGAAAGTCTCATTATTTTAAGGTTCCCCGGTGTGTGCCTCCGGGTTTCCCTCTTTTTGAGGTGTTTTCTAAACAGGTTTAATGTTTTTGGAATATTTTCTTTTATTTCATCTAATCTATGAATAGGGCTTGGAAGCGTCAGTCCCCATTCCGGATCAAATATACCAACTACCATGTTTTGATGTGCAAGAACTTGAAGAACAATAAACCGGTCCATTGAGTATTTTTTCTGAACCGATTCAGGCATCAAATAGGTTTGGTTTTCATTGTTAGGTCCGAATCTCATTACAGCTTTCCCAGATTCTACAGGGCTGAATCCTGTTTGTTGGATGTACTCATCTAATTCTGTAAATATTTGATCCTTAGGGAAGATAAGAATACCAAAATTTTCATAATTTTTGTATAGCTGATAATTATATCCGGAATTGGTGGGAGCTGCGTTGATCATTCTTGGTAGAAAAAGAACCACCGCAAAAAAAACAATTGTGAGTATTTTTGCAATACGCATTGGAGCATTTTCTCTAATAATTTAAAAAAATCAAGATATG
>JBGTUV010000184.1:0-2995 GCA_041938985.1 Candidatus Nitromaritima sp.
TTTGAACAATAAACACAAAGAGTATGGGTTTTCCGTAACCCATTTTTTTGGTCAAAAGAGTGGTAAAAAAATTATTAACCCGCTTTGCAATCTTCTCAAAAACATCAATCCTATTACTAGAAAAATTCAAACTTACGAATGGACTCGACTATGGCTGAGGTAGAACGAGCACTGATAAACTTTTGCTGATCATACCCCTGGACCATGTCCCAAGCCTGCTCAGAATATTTTTCAACCAGAGGAAGAGCCACATCATCCAGCATCCATTGCCCGTGGCGAATATCCTCTCTAACGTGAACAGTCCAATAGCTGATACCCTTCTCTCCCATCTTCAGGCGCTTACCAGCCATTTTCATATTCTGAAAAGCGGCAGGAACAGAAACTTCGGTATACAACAAACCGCCAATATAATGTAAAAATTTTTTCTTGCGCTCGGAAAGGAAAAAGCTATGGTTGATATTGGCCAGCACTTCCCACGGTACAATATCAAAATAAGCTTCAGGACTGGAATCCATACCACATTCGTCTAACATGGCTGCAAAATGAGTAGAATGCTTTCTGGACAACTTGCCACTACCATATTCTTCCCATAAAATCCGGGTCAGCATCGTCTGCACCTCGTTTCCCACACCCCCCAGCATACGTGAAAGCTGGCTTGCTTCTACCAAGCCATCTAGGGAAGCGATCGCGAGCAAACGCTGGTACCCAGCTTTTGTTATTTCGTTGCGTATGAACAATCCGTCAGGAGAAGGCTCAGGCTGTAGATCTTCTTTTACGCGATCACGGAGAGCCTCGCTAAGATTACCGGGGTTCTGCTGAGCAAAATTATTTTTTTCCCAGTCCTGCCAGGCATTTTCAATTTTCAAGCGTAACAAAAAAATAAAAGTGGAATCTTCATTGGCATAATTTTCCAACTCGTCATACCAAAATAGCTTCAAACGGTTGATACGATAAAGAAGCCTTTGTAAAAACAGGTGAGCATGAGTGCATCCTTCATCATTTTTAAAAGCATTAAATAAGGATACTTCCAGTGCCGAATTAAATTTTTCTAGCTTTCTGGGGTTTTCGGCAATGACTCGATCCAATTTATCAACACTCAAAAACTCTACAAACTCGTCCTCCAATTTTTGATATGAAAAATCAAGTACTGTTGAGTCTGTTTCTGAATTAAAATTCATGAAGTTTGGCAGTAAAAGGCTAGAATTAAGACCTATAGATTTTCTGAAAACTAGAGCCCAAACACACCTCAACAGCGTGGGAAACGTTGCCTCGCAGTAGTTATCAAAAATGATAAATAAAGATGTAAAAAATTAAGTACACATCATAACAAAAACCAACTAAACGGGTCAAATCAGCCAGGCAGAAAAAGGAGTTGCAATCTTGTTTAAAATAGAAAACCTAAAATCCACAACAAAATATTTTTCGCCTGAGAAACAATTTGCTGATAGCGTCAATGCAGGGCTTTCACTGAAAAATAAACGTTTACCATCATGGCTGATCTTTGACAGCGTAGGAAGTAAACTTTTCAAAAAGATAACTGAACTCGCAGACTATCTTCCTGCCACATGTGAATTTGAAATTATCCGCAACCATAAAGATGAAATTGCAAAACTCATCACCAGCGATACCTTCAACCTCATCGAACTGGGTTCAGGCGATGGATGCAAGACCCAGATTCTTATTGAACATTTGCTTAATAAGAAACTTGACTTTCATTACTTTCCCATTGATATCTCCAGTGGAGCAGTTACAAATCTGGTTCGGTCATTGGAAGACAGGCACTCTAACACATCCCTGAAAGTCACCGGATTAACTGGAGATTATTTTGACGGCCTAGAAGCTGTCACACAAAACGTCCAAAACCTCGTCCTCTTTCTCGGAGTCAGCCTGAATAATATGGATCTGGACATGGGCAGCGCTTTTCTTAAACGCCTGAGCCAAACTCTGGGATCCAACGATTATTTACTGACCGGGTTTGACCTTATGAAAAACCCTAAATTGCTTTATTCTGCCTACAACGATCCACTTTTTGAAAAATTCAACCTCCACTTGCTCGACCGCATTAATCAAGAACTGGGCGCCGATTTTAACAAAGAGCTCTTTGCACAACAGGGCCAATTCAACCCCAATACCCGCGCTGTCGAAAGTTATCTTTATAGCACGCGTGACCAGACCGTACACATCAAGGCTTTAAACAAGAACTTTCACCTCAAAGCCTGGGAAGCGATACAGACCGAACAGTCTTTTAAATACACCCTTGAAGAAATAGAAAACTTGGCCATTGCAAACGGATTCGAAATCGTGGAGCATTTATTTGATTCCCGAAAGTATTTTGTGGATTCAGTTTGGAAGGTGAGACACTAAAGCACACCATCGGCATTAGCATCCAAAACCAATTAGTAGCAAGGAGTATCGCGCGAAGAGAAAACCCAAGTCTGATTTAGCCATAGCTAAAAACAAAAACACGCCAGAAAAAAATAAATGAAATGGACTGCCAGGTTAAAAAATGACCCAAGTTTTTCATGGGAAATGGTGCTTCTTATCTGTATTTACGGAGCCTATGCGGTATTAAATATCTGCCGGACAACAGTAGTCATATCGAGCCCTGCCATGCTTGATGATCCGGAATTGGGGCTCAATAAAACCATGTGGGGTGCTATTCTTGGATGGGGAACGGCCGGAACACTTGTCGGCAAGCTTACAACCGGAATATTGGCTGACCGATTTGGAGGACGTAGAGTGTTCCTCATTTCCATTGGCTTTTGTATGCTGGCTACAGGAATATTTGGCATAGTTTCGAAAGTTTTTTTCTTCTCCATTGCATTTTTCATTGCCATGCTTGCAAAGTCCGCAGGTTGGCCTTGCATGGCAAACCTAATCAGGAGCTGGTTTCCAAAGGGTTGGCGTGGAAGAATCTGGGGTGTTCTTTCCTCCAGTTCGATGTCAAGTTCACTTTTTACATCTCTTGTAATGGGAAGCTTACTACTCGTGATAT
>JBGTUV010000185.1:0-2955 GCA_041938985.1 Candidatus Nitromaritima sp.
GTAACAGAAATGAGTCTACCGCTTCAAGCTAAACTATTACGTGTTTTACAGGAACATGAAATAGACAAGGTTGGCGGGCGCACATCCATTCCGGTTGATGTCCGTGTTGTCGCTACAACAAACCGAGACATCAAAAAGCGTATCCGAGAAAATCAGTTTCGGGAAGATTTATATTACCGGTTAAATGTCATTCCGTTGAAACTAATCCCCTTAAAAGATAGAGCTGATGATATCCAGACACTAGCCGAGCATTTTATAGAAAAACACTCCAAAGGCCTGAATAAAAACATCTCCAATATAGCTAACGAAACTGTCGAGTTGCTTAAAAAATACAGATGGCCCGGCAATGTGCGAGAACTTGAAAATATAATCGAACGAGCAACTCTCATATGCCAAGAAAACACATTGCTTCCATCTCACCTATTCTTTGATGAAGAAGAAATACAGACCGAGATAACCCGACCTCTCGCCAAATTTAGAGGGACGATATACGATATGGAAAAAGAACTCATTGCCCAAACTCTGGAAGAAGTCAATGGGAACAAAACAAAAGCCGCCGATAGCTTGGGCATTAGCATACGCACTCTTCGCAACAAACTAGCCTCTTACAAAAACCCAGTAGAAAACTGACAAAGTGCCATTTTTCTTAATTTGTCAAAGAAATGACATGATTCCGGGCCTAACCGTGATTTAATTTCACCCCGAGGAAATAGCCCCGCCACTAAACTCTCATAAGTCATTTAAATATAAGGGATAACTTATCGGACAAACAAAGAAATAAAAATACCGCCCCTCCTCGCTTTGGTATGGTTATTGCTCAAGTAGAACGTATACATAGTGTAACGCTTCTATCTAGAAGCACAAATTAATCATCTATTTGGAAGGCAAAAGGCAATGGATTTTTTAACATCAATGAAAATAAGTTCATCTGGATTGAACGTTCAGCGCAAACTTATGGAAACGGTTTCTAGTAATCTCGCCAACATTGAGACCACGCGGACGCCAGAAGGAGGTCCCTACCGGCGCAAAGAACTCGTTGTTACCGCGTTGCCATTTGAAGACAATTTTAACGAAATATTAAAATCCGAACTGGGAGAAAATGTTTTGCAGTCGATGATTACAGAAATCATCGAAGACCAAAGTGAACCACGGCTGGTATTTAACCCAAACCACCCCGATGCCAATGAAACAGGTTATGTCGCTATGCCTAACGTAGACCTAATGACGGAAATGGTAAATCTCGTGACAAGCACAAGAGGATTCGAAGCAAATGTCACTGCCATGAACGCTACTAAATCAATGGCTCAACGAGCAATCGAACTTGGAAGATAAAATAATTTAAAAATCTTTAACAAAAAAATACCATGAATCCAATTCAGAGGTTTTTTAGCCAACTCAGCGAACGCTTTGCGACTCTATCTCAGGGACAAAAAGTAGCCGCCCTTGTTCTTGCAACAGTAACTATCGGCTCTATTCTTGCGATGTCATTTTGGATTAAAACACCTGATCTTCAGTTACTGTATGCAAACCTCAGCGAACAGGACGCCTCAGCCATTGTTGATAATTTAAAATCTCAAAAAATTCCTTACGAGTTGTCCAACCAGGGAAAAACCATTCGTGTCCCAGCAAACCAAGTCCATGAGGTTCGGTTAAAAATGGCTAGTGAAGGCCTCCCCGAAGGAAGTGAAGTTGGACTCGAAATATTCGATAAAACGTCATTGGGAATGACTGATTTTATTCAAAAATTAAATTTCCAACGTGCTCTTCAGGGAGAACTTTCTAGAACTATTAAAACATTAGATGCAGTTGATCATGCGCGTGTACACTTAGTTATTCCAAAACAAACTTTATTCATAAGAGAAAAACCCAAAGGGAAAGCATCTGTCACTATTAAAACCAAGGCTGGAAAATTCCTTAACGAAAGCCAGGTGCAAGCAATTGTCCACCTAGTTTCTGCTAGTGTTGAAGGGATCACGGCGGACAATGTAGTTGTTGTCGATGTAAAAGGAAACTTACTTAGCGGATCTCAAGAAATGAACGCTGGCGCTGCTCGTTCATCTTCCAACTATCAACATAAACGCCGAGTCGAACAAGAACTTGAAAAAAACATCTTAGCCATGCTTGAAGACGCTCTAGGACAGGGAATGGTTATTGCCCGAGTAACAGCAGATTTGGATTTTGAGAAAAATGACCATACAGAAGAAATTTATGACCCGGATTCAGCAGTTGTACGTAGCTCACAAACAGCCTCAGAATCAGTCGTCGGTGCCACACCTACCGGAGGAGTGATAGGAGTCCAAGCCCAGTTACCTGCTGGCCAAAATGAGGGTGGAACTGGAACTTCGGGCCAACCCTCCAAAAGAGACAAAAACAACCAAGTTCAGAACTTCGAAATCAATAAAATTACCCGTGTAGTTTCAAAACCAACCGGTACTGTCAAAAAACTCTCTGTAGCGGTAATGATTAATGGAATAATGGCAGAGAATGACGCTGGAGACGAAGAATATCAAGCAAGAACTCAAGAAGAAATGGATAAGTATACACAAATTGTGCAATCCGCCGTTGGGTATAACCAGGAACGTGGCGATCAAATCAAAGTGGAAAATATTCAATTCGATCGCAGCGTCGAACAGCAACGATTACAAGATCTCGAGCGAGAGAAAAATATTGATCTTGCCTTCCAGGTTGGGAAATATATCCTAGGCCTTATCTTTGTGATACTGTTCTACACACGGGCAATTAAACCCATGATCACTTGGATAACAACATCAGTTGAAGATAAAGAAGAAGTAGCTGAAGAGGTCGCGGAAGAAGGCAAGAGTGACGCTCAAGTGGCGGAAGAAGAAGAAATGAAACGTCTTGAAGAAACATTATTGAATTCCGCTGAAATGAGAAAGTCCGTTACCGAATTTATAGAAAAAGATCCTAAATATACCGCCGGAGTTGTTCGAAAAT
>JBGTUV010000186.1:0-2928 GCA_041938985.1 Candidatus Nitromaritima sp.
CCGACGTTTTCGACTAGAGTTAACGATATTGTGCTTGTTCCGTTCAGAAAGAGTCATCGAATTAATGATTGCCTCAATCTTAACAAAGGCCCTTTCATCTACATTTAATCCTTTTAATTTATTTGCGCCGGGAATCATTCCGATCAACTGCTGAATCGATCCCATCTTTTGTATCTGCTTAAGTTGATCTTTAAAGTCCTCCAAAGTAAAAGCGTTTTTCTTGATTTTCTTTTCAAGCTTCGCTTGCTCTTCAAGGTCGTATGCAGTTTCGGCTTTTTCGATCAGGGACATCACATCACCCATGCCAAGCAAGCGCGAAACTACCCTTTCGGCATGAAAAGGTTCCAACGCATCAAGCTTTTCACCCGTCCCAACGAAACAAACTGGTTTCCCTCCCGTCACACTATTAATAGAAAGAGCCGCGCCACCACGAGCGTCACCATCCATTTTTGTGAGAATCACACCATCAATACCGATTGCCTCATTGAAGGTGCGGGCCACCTCTGCCGCTTGTTGACCCATCATCGCATCAACAACAAATAATGACTGATGCGGTTGAACATTTTCCTTAATGGCTTTAAGCTCTGCCATCAACTCTTCATCAACCTGAAGTCGCCCAGCGGTGTCGAGAATAACCACATGAATCATTTTCTTTGAGGCCGCTTCAACAGCGTTCTGGCAAATTTTAACTGGGTTTATTTCACCTTCTGCTTGATAGACTTCAACATCAAGATCATGACCAATTAGGTTCAGCTGCTCAATCGCTGCCGGGCGATACACATCTGCTGGAACAAGTAGGCAGCTTTTTCCCTTATCCTTAAACCTCTTTGCCAACTTGCCCGCGGTCGTAGTCTTACCTGCCCCCTGAAGACCCGCCATCAAAACAACTGTTGGCAGACTGGGCGCAAGCCCTAACTCTTTAAACTCACCGCCCAGTAAAGATATCAACTCATCATTGACAATCTTGACCATCTGGTGACCCGGCGTAAGGCTCTTTAGAACTTCCTGCCCAACTCCCTTTTCCCTAATGTCCTTAAGAAAAGGCTTTATCGCCGATAAACTCACATCCGCTTCAATCATTGCTACCCTGATTTCGCGAAGGGCCTCATCAACATCAGCCTCTTTGAGTACACCACGACCCTTTAACTTCTTGTAGATCGCCCCCAATCGATCTGAAAGGTTTTCGAACATTTAAAACTCCAGAAACTCTTTTGCCGGAAGAGCTTTATGATATTCTGTAAACTATTTAGTATATAATACCATTAGTTAAAGTCAATCTGATAATACTTCTTCCAATGACCCCGAAAGCCATTGTTTTGTTTAGCGGTGGACTTGATTCTACTACCACGCTGGCAATCGCGAAAAGTGCTGGATATGCCCTATTTGCCATTAGTTTTAATTATGGCCAACGACACAAGGTTGAAATAGACAAGGCTAAAATAATTGCCGAGGATTTTGGTGTTAAAGAACATCGTATTGCAAATATAGATCTTCGACAATTCGGTAACTCCGCCCTTACCGATTCTATTGATGTCCCTACCCACCGTGAGGAAGAAGAGATGTCTTCAGCCATCCCGGTTACCTATGTGCCTGCGAGAAATACTATATTTCTATCCTATGCTTTGGCATACGCCGAGGTGAAAAAGTGCGAGAATATTTTTATTGGCGTAAACACGGTCGATTACAGTGGATATCCAGATTGTCGTCCCGAGTTTATCACTGCATTCGAAATACTTGCCAATCTGGCCACCAAAGCCAGTGTCGAAGGGTCAAGTAAAGTCAGAATTCACACCCCGCTCATACAAATGACCAAAGCAGAGATCATTAAAAAAGGGTTAAGCCTAGGTGTTAATTATGGACTCACCCATAGCTGCTATGACCCTTCTGAAACAGGACTAGCCTGCGGAATCTGCGATAGTTGTTTACTCCGCCTGAAAGGATTTAAAAAAGTAGGAATGGAAGATCCTTTGAAATACCGTTAAAAACTTCTCGAGAGGACCAAACTACAAAAATCGGGTGGTTTTTTACAAGGATTTTCGTGAAAATTTGGAAACAGTCATGATATTATGGGAGCTTTATCATCTGCTTGGAATCGTTTCAGGTTGATAGCGCCTCTCTTCTTAATCACTATAGGTTTGTATTTATACAAATGTTGAATCCAGATACAATTAAAACTTACCTGACTTTCGACGATGTTCTCCTACTTCCTGGTCACTCAAAGGTTTTGCCGACAGAAGTAAGCCTAAAGACACAACTCACTCAAAAAATATCCATCAATTGTCCACTGATCAGCGCGCCGATGGATACCGTTACCGAGGCAGCTTTGGCAATTGCGTTGGCTCAGGAAGGGGGGATAGGTATCATCCATCGAAACCTGCCTCCAGAGCGACAACGTAAAATGGTCGACCAAGTTAAACGCTCGGTAAGCGCAATGATCCCGGATCCCATCACAATGGATCCAGACCAAACATTGTCGACAGCACTTCGTCTGATGGAAAAATATCATATCACCGGCATTCCTATAACGAAAAAAAATAAATTGGTCGGTATCCTTACCAACAGGGATCTGCGGACCGCCCAAAAACACTCGACCCCCATCCGGGATGTGATGACAAAATCAAAACTAGTCACTCTATCGGAAGGCAGTTCTCTTAAAAAAGCAAAGAAGCTTCTCAACGATAACCGTATAGAGAAACTGCCCATCGTGGATAAAAAAGGGAACCTCAGAGGCCTTATAACACTCAAAGATGTTGAAAAATACGCTCAATTCCCAAACGCAGCTAAAGATTCCAAAGGACGCCTTATAGTCGGTGCCGCACTCGGTGTGACACAAAACCGAATGGAACATATTGAAGATTTGATGCGGGTCGGACTTGATATTTTAGTGATAGACAGCGCTCATGGACATTCTGAAAAGGTCTTGAAAAC
>JBGTUV010000187.1:0-2927 GCA_041938985.1 Candidatus Nitromaritima sp.
GTAGAATTAAAATCGGTCCCTGCGCAAGCCCCTTTCTACCCAATGTACGGAAGCATTGAGTCAACTCCATCTCACCCGCTAAAGAATATGTTAGCTAATTATGGTGCTGTCGTCGATCCTGCATTCCTCCTTCGCACAAACTTAAAAATCGGTAATTCTTTTCAACTGGGAAAAGCAAGAGTGCGTATTAATGGAACTATAACTAAAGAGCCTGATCGGATTACTCGGGCTTTTAGCATTGGCCCGCGCGTGTTTGTCTCTCATACGACACTTAATAAAGCAAACCTCATTCAGGTAGGCAGCCGCGTCAAGCATCGCACTTTGATTCGATTACCAAAAACTATTCAACTGGAAAACGCCCTAATTATTCTTGAAAAAGGACTTACAGATAAATCTTTAAGTTTGCGTAGCTACAAGGATATGGAGTCTTCTATCAATAATTCTATTGAGCGTATGGGGCAGTACTTGAAAGCATTGGGAATCATTGCTCTCCTTATGGGAGGCATAGGTGTTGCGATGATTATTAGAACTTTTATGGCACAAAAACTGGATACCATAGCTATATTAAATTGTCTGGGAGCATCTCCTCGCTTAGTTCTAAGGATATATTTTCTCCAATCATTACTTCTAGGGTTTTTAGGTAGCCTCATCGGAGTGTTACTTGGCTATGGGGTACAGTTTTTATTACCTTCAAAACTTTCTAAACTAACCAGTCTTAACCTTGAACCAGAATTTTATTGGGCCCCTGCCCTACATTCGTTTTCTCTAGGAATGATCACTACAATTCTGTTTTGCACATTGCCTCTATTGCGTGCCAGCAAAACTAAACCACTACGTCTCTTTCGGCGTAATTTTGAAGAAGAAGAACTCTCACTCGGAACCTTATGGGAGAGAAGAACATTTGGCCTTTTCTTTGTTTTTATAATCACTGCTATCGTGGTCTGGCAGGCAGAATCGATCAAACACGGTATTATATTTATCCTTGCTCTGGGAATTTCTGGCCTACTATTGACTGGCTTTGCAGTGCTTCTAATAAAAGGGCTGAAACAACTTCCTTCTTCTGTGGTGATGTTACGACATTATGGGCTGACTAATCTACATCGTCCAAATAATCAAACATGTTCTATTGTCACATGTCTGGGTATGGGAATCATGTTGGTACTTACAGTTAGGCTTGTTCAAATGGATATGATAGCTATGCTAAAAGAAAATAAAGAAATTAATCCTCCAAATTATTTTTTTATAGACATTCAATCAGATCAGACTGAAACATTTACCAAAACTCTCGACCTAATTGCTCCAAAAGCCGAGCGCACCCTGACCCCGCTTATACGTTCAAAATTCTATGGAATCGACGAACGCCTTGCTAAAAATTGGCCCTATAAAAACAAACGTAAAGAAGAGTGGTTTATTACTAGAAATTTTGTAACTACTATCATGAAAGGAGGCGATTTACCAAAGGATAATGTGATAACTGAGGGAGTCTGGTGGCAAAAGAAAGACGCTATGATCCCTCAAATTTCTTTAGAGGAGGATGCAGCTGAAAGACTTGGCGCTAAAATCGGGTCACAACTCACAATGGATATCCAGGGCATTAAAATAACTGCTCCAGTGACAAGTATTCGCAAAGTAAACTGGCGCAATATGAGAACAAATTTTTATATGATCTTTTCAACTGGGGCATTAGAAGACGCTCCAATAACTTATGTGGCTACCGTAAACGTTCCTGAGAGCAAAGAATTAGAATTACAGCACGCTGTGGTTAATGCTCTTCCAAATATAACCGCTTTATCGACCCGCGATATTGTAAATACAATTGAAGGTGTTGTTAATAATTTGAAAACACTAGTAGATTTTATGTCTGCCTTCACGATAATAACTGGATTAATTATCCTTTCTGGTTCGGTTGCATCCACTAAGTACAGAAGGTTAAAAGAATCAGCGGTGCTAAAAATTCTAGGAGCCAAGCGAAATAAAATAGCTGGGATTTTGGGAGTCGAATATGCAACTGTTGGAGTATTAGCTAGTATTATTGGGGTAGGATTATCTTCCGGATTATCTTGGGCAGTAATGAAATATCTTATTAAAGCACCCTGGCACCCGAGACTCGATGTAATGCTTTGGACGCTGGTACTTTCTATTTTTCTTACAACTTTTACCGGAATTATTTCTAGTCTGGACATATTAAAAAATAAACCGCTAAAAACATTGAGGCAGATCGATGGATAAACATACTCAAACGGGGCGCTGAAGGTCTCAAAATATTTTTCATCTTTTTTATTTTAGTAGATACCAATTATATTTTTTATAGGAGATATGGTGAAACAATGGGACAACTATACATTCTAGTAGCACTGGCTATTGGGCTACTTTTGCCACTTCAAGTCGGTATCAACACAGAATTATCACACCGTGTATCGAGTACAGTCGCTGCCTCATTTTTTTCTTTTGCTGTGGGCACAATTGGTCTTATGATTTGTTTTTGGGTTTCTCGTGATCCCTGGCCGGACTTGAATACTGTAACCACGCTCCCAAAATGGCTATGGTTGGGTGGATTAATTGGTGCATTCGCCGTATTTGGAAGCATTGTTTCTGGCCCCAAAATCGGACTTCTCTCGTTGGTTGCTCTTGTTCTAGCTGGACAATTGCTAGCTTCGCTAATCTTAGATCATTATGGATGGCTCGGTTTTCCTGTTCGGGAATTAAGCTTTGGGCGTATTTCAGGCTCTGTACTCCTTTTGATAGCGGCAATTTTAATCCACAAGTATTAGTAGATTTGTATTGACGGTAGCATACACCCCTGCATAGTTTTATAAAAAAGGACCTGCGCCTTAAAAGGCGTAGGTCCTTTATGAAATGGCGGGGCCGACGAGACTCGAACTCGCGACCTCCGGCGTGACAGGCCGGCATTCTAACCAACTGAACTA
>JBGTUV010000188.1:0-2901 GCA_041938985.1 Candidatus Nitromaritima sp.
AACTACGAAGAAAGAACCCTCAGAAAAAAAAGCTCCAAAAGTAAAACCCAAGACAGCAAAAACAACCAAAAAAAAATCTACGACTACTTTAAAGAAAACCAAAGTTGCCAAAACTACCAGTAAGCCTCCGACGAAAGATCAAGCAAAACAAGAACCAATCAAAGTATTTAAAAAAACTGGACTCAAAATTACAAAGCATGAAGAAAAACCTGCTGAAGTGGAAAAAAAACCTGCTGCAACTAAAGATAAACCTGCAGCCAGTCAAAAAAAATTAGCTAAAGAAAAATCAGAAAAAAAAGCTCCCACAGAACCACCCAAGCCAGAGCAACTACCTACTGAAGTTAAAGAAGAAGCTTTTGAAATTGCTCAATTGCCAGAAAACATAATGATTCGCGATTTGGCAGAAAAATTGCGTTGTTCCCCTAACGATATAATCAAAGAACTCATGGACTTGGGTGTCATGGCCACCATAAATCAAAGTCTTAGCTTTGAGGTCGCATCAAAAGTAGCCGACCAACGCGGCTTTGAAGTTGAATTGATCAAGGACAAATCGGCAATTGATTTTGAAGAAGAGGAAAAAGAAAACCCAAAAGACCTTTGCAACCGACCACCCATCGTAACAATCATGGGACATGTGGACCATGGAAAAACATCATTACTCGATGCTATAAGAAAAACTAATGTCACCGAAGCCGAGGCAGGTGGTATCACCCAGCATATAGGGGCCTACAGGGCAAAAATCAAGGATCAGTTCATTACTTTTCTTGACACACCTGGCCATGAAGCATTCACAGCAATGCGTGCCCGTGGAGCACAGGTAACGGACATCGTTATTCTAGTAGTGGCCGCAGATGATGGAATAAAACCTCAAACGAAAGAGGCAATCGATCATGCCCATGCAGGCAATGTACCCATTTTGGTTGCTATCAACAAGATTGACAAACCTGAGGCCAAACCGGAAGAGGTAAAAAAACAATTGGCTGAAGTAGGTTTGCTACCTGAAGACTGGGGTGGGCAGACAATGTTCACGGAGGTTTCCGCAATACAAGAAACGGGAATCGAACACCTCTTAGAACTAGTTCTCCTGCAGGCTGAGATCATGGAACTTAAAGCAAACCCGACTCTCCGCCCGCAAGGTATTGTCATTGAATCAAAACTGGATAAAGGAAGAGGACCCGTTGCCACGGTGATAGTGCAAAAGGGAACATTGACGGTGGGACAACCTTTTGTTGTCGGACCCTATTTCGGAAAAGTACGGGCACTGATAAACGATAGTGGTAATAAAACTCCAAAAGCTACCCCAGCAATGCCGGTAGAAATCGTAGGAATGCCTGAAGTTCCTCAACCAGGAGATAAGTTTTATGTGGTTGAAGATGAACGGAAGGCAAGGCAATACAGTGAAATGAGGCTCAAAAAAAGGCGGGAAGTGCAGTTAGCCGAATCTGCCAAAGTGACCATGGAAGATCTTCACGATCAAATTGCAGAAGGTAAAATCAAAGTACTCAACCTTATAGTTAAAGCGGACACTCAAGGTTCGATTGCTGCAGTGCAGGAGGCCTTCTCAAAATTAGAAACCGAAGAAATCCGATTTAAAATCATTCACGATGGGGTTGGAGGAATAACCGAGTCAGATATTCTTTTATCTAGTGCATCTAACGCAATTACCATCGGGTTTAACGTGCGCCCAACGGACAAAGCAGATGAATTAGCAATACGAGAAAAAATAGATGTACGCTTATATAGCGTAATATATGAAGCTATTGAAGATATGAAGAAAGCGCTGGAAGGCCTACTAGCACCAAAATTCAAAGAATTAATTATCGGCCGAGCTGAAGTAAGAGAAGTGTTCAATCTCCCCAAAATAGGATCGATCGCTGGATGTCATGTGTCGCAAGGAAAAATGGAACGTAATCTTGAGGCTAGACTCATCCGTGATAGCGTAGTGGTTTATCAGGGGAAAATTCTTTCGATTAGACGCTTTAAAGAAGATGTAAAGGAGGTACAACAAGGTTACGAGTGTGGACTTTCTTTAGAGAACTTCCAAGATATAAAGCAAGGAGATGTGGTAGAACCTTACATCCTAGAAGAGATCAAAATTTAGTAAAACGAGATGCGCTAACACAACTTTTGTTTTTTTACGGACACAATTTAAAAATTTAAAATGATAAACAGTATTATTCAGGGTTTCATAAAGCCATGCGGTTTAAACGATCAGAGAGAGTTCAGGAATTACTCCTGAAAGAAATTTCGGCTCTCATTCAAAGGGGCTTGAAAGACCCACGGATCGGTTTTGCTACAGTAACAACCGTTGATTTGAGCAATAACTTAAAACACGCGAAAGTTTATATCAGTGTATTGGGAACAGAGTCCGAGCAACGCGATACTATTACAGGCCTGACCAATGCATCTGGATTTATCAGAGGCTCTTTAGGTAAGAACCTCAATCTTCGATATATTCCTGTATTGGAATTTATACTTGATGAAACAGCGAAACGCGTTGCTAAAATAAATAAAATTATTAATGAGCTACACTCAGAATAACGTAGTTAATCTTTTCAAACCGTCCGGACCAACATCTTTTGACATGGTTTGGTCGGTTAGGAAAATTCTTGGCGTCAAAAAAGCTGGGCATATCGGAACTTTGGACCCTATAGCCGATGGGGTACTTCCCATATGCCTCAATCAGTCCACACGGGTTATTCAATTTTTATCGTCCCTTCAGAAAACTTATCGAGCAACCCTCGAACTGGGTTCAGAAACTGACACTCAAGACGCTACGGGACAAAAAATATCTACCAATGACCCATCTCTGATCAATGAAGCTAAAATGAAACAGGTTTTTCAAACGTTTGTGGGAGAACAAGATCAGATTCCTCCAATGTACTCAGCGAAAAAGAAAAA
>JBGTUV010000189.1:0-2887 GCA_041938985.1 Candidatus Nitromaritima sp.
CACAATGAAAACTATGGTCGCATAACCCATCACTTTATTTCTAAAACATCTGTCCATTAGGTTGGCTAACCCGATGGTAAATAAGACTGCGGCGGCTATAAAATATCGATTGCCGTAGGCATCCGACTCCACAAAAGACAGCATAACGACTATCAAAGAAATTAGCGACGCTAAGGAGGCAACGCGTATACTTTTGGAAACTGGACCAGGGATCAAAAGTCCAATAAAGCCGGCAAACCATAAAGGAGTAGCTACTGCTAGCCCCCATTTTGCGCTAAAGAAAAGGTCCTGTAGCTTACTGCCAAGCATCGTAGATGAAGTTGATGTTTCAATTGCTTTACTTTGTAATGTCTCCACAAGATAAGGGGAAATAATGAACCCATTCAATTGATGCCACGCTACAAATTGGGGCAATAAAAAAACCAAAAACATGGCAATGAAATAAAGGGTATTCAGCAAAGTATCTATTACCTTGGAAGAGTTTGCAGAGCCTCTTCCTGCAAACCACAAGAAAATGACATCGACAATATAAAGAACCCCGTAACTTGCATTTATCAGGCGAACAAGACATAGCAATCCTAGACAAGCCCCCATAACAGCATGATGAATTTTTTTACTTGACCCCCGATAATGAAGCCACGCCATTACAAATAATGCAGCAAGAAAAAATTCGGTGGTATGTGCCATTCGCTGGCGAATAAAGGTGTAATACAATAAGGGGGACGCCATCCAAAGCGATACACTTGCGATTACTGCAATCCGTTCGTCAACAATTTTTTTAAGAACCCGGCACATGATCATGAGTCCGGCAAATAAATACGTTGCCGATGCAACCGCAGTAGCTACGAAATAAGGTGATGAATAACCATCGGCCTTAATCGGATACCCCAATGCGCTATAAAGCAAGGCAAAGAAATGCCCCACTATAAAGAATGGGAGATAAAGCACCGCTTGGCCTAACTGCCAATTACTGAAAACATAGCCGGTTGAATTGAAACGATTGACATGAGCATAATAACGCTCGTCTATAAAATCCAGATCACCGTCGAAAAATAATGACCGCAAATAAGAATAATAAGCAGTATCATCGCCCCCATCGACTGTTTTTACTGAGTAGTACCCAGAATGTGTAAGTGGTGGAATCCAATCGTTGAAAAGCCCAAGTGGAGTCAATAGAAGAAATAAGAGATAAAAAATTCCTCCGATTAAAAACAACTTTTTTGGGGACACAACCGTTCTGGAATCTTGAGGCATTGAGTGCATATAATTATAGTATTAAAGAATTTTTTTAATACCAAAGGTACAGTTTACAACAACTATTTCGGAGGAAATTTTATCTAGTTTCGTTATTTAAAATAAAGTAGGTAGGCTTAGAATTGTAACTAACTGCTATTGTTTTTTAAACAATCAGTCCTCTGGCCACAAGTTCCTGATGTGCATCTTCTATTCGAGAAACTGCAGTCTGTTGATCACCCCATGCCACTAAATCTGTCAAGCCTTCCTTAAGGGATAATTCAGGTTCGAACCCCAAGGCACTAATTTTAGAAGTGTCAGCGTAGCAATGGCGAATATCTCCATTCCTAAACTTTCCAATTATATCTGGTGTTAGTGACTTCCCAAAAATTTCAATAAGAGCTTTAGCAACTTCAAGAATTGATCCCGGTTTTCCTCGCCCGATATTAAACACCTGGTAGTTTGATTCTGATGAATCTAGCAACATCAACTTAGCCCTTACCAAGTCTTTTACATGAATAAAGTCACGTTGCTGGTGCCCATCTTCATAAATAAGAGGGGCTTTCCCATTTTTAATCGCCGAAGAAAAAATAGCTGCCGCACCAGTGTACGGGTTATTTAAACTCTGCCTCGGACCATAACAATTAAAATAACGACAGGCCACAGTTGGTATTTTATACGCCTCACCGATCATGAGAGAGTAGACCTCCTGATCTTTTTTGCTCTGAGCATATACGGAAGTGCAATGCATTTCTTTATCTTCATCTGTCGGAATCGGGGTTGCGGGTTGTCCGCATGTCGGACAAAGCATTTCCCATTGTCCTGCCTGCATTTGCTCTACCGGTCTAGGTTTTGGGGAAATTTTACCGTGCGCACGACAAACATATCGACCCTCACCGTAGTTGCTCATCGAACTTGCAACCAAAACTTTTTCTACATTGTTGCTGACATTAACTAAGATATCCCAGAGAACACCGGTCCCGCCAACATTGGTAGAAATATACTGATCTATGGAGTACATTGATTGCCCCACCCCAACTTCAGCGGCATCATGAATGATGATATCTATCCCCTCAATGGCTTTCCGTAAACTATCGCGTTCACGCATGTCACCCCGAACAAACTCTGCATCTTTATGAAGATAAAGAGGTTTTTCTGCTGATATGCCATGCACTTGCAAATTAAGATTATCAAACACACGAACCGTATCACCTCTTTCAATAAGGGCGTCGACCGTATGGGACCCTATAAACCCTGCTCCACCTGTCACTACGATATTTTTTTGTTCATAATTGAAGGATAAACTTATTTTAAATTTGAAATTTTTTTCACTAACTGCTCTGATTGAGAGTCCCAGACCATGCTGGATAGCAACCTTGAAACCAACTAAAATTCAGCACTTATACCCTTTATCTCTACGGCATTATCTAAACCTCACTTAAGCATTTTAAGTTGAAGTAAGAACTATCACCTAATTCAGTTTTCGGCCCTCCAATTTTTGACCATTTAAATCTAATGGTAGTCAAAGTGTATTACTCCCTAAAGCAAAGGAGACCATATTTACAAGGCTTTCTTGAATTCACTATCAATATAAGTGATATTCTGTCCGATGCGGTTGTTAAATCAAATAGGTTGTCTCTCCGTATATTCTCCA
>JBGTUV010000190.1:0-2881 GCA_041938985.1 Candidatus Nitromaritima sp.
TGAAACGCAGAAGGGCGTTCGGATCGTTTGCTTCGATGGCCTTCGATATTAATAACCGCCACCGCGCAAGTCCTCGAACCGTAACCCGTGATTTTATTCAAACGCCTGCCTGAAACGGTCCATAAGCGATCCGCCACGATTTAGATATGGAGTTTATGAGAAAGGTGCGAAGATTACTGTCACCTATAATCGAGATAAAGAAAAAGGAATTCGATTAGGTAGAGAACTAAAAGCAAAGGTTGTGAGTATTCAGGAGGTAGATAAAGAAGAGATAGATGTGCTTATCAACTGTTCGCCAGTTGGAATGAGCCCCAACCTTGAAGAAACACCAGTTTCATCCCGGTGCTTGCGAAAGGGAATGGTCGTTTTTGATTCTGTTTATAATCCTATAGAGACTCGTTTGATTCGGGAGGCTAAAGTTGCCGGATGTGTCACTATTTCGGGGGTTGAATTATTTGTCAATCAAGCTGTTGGACAGTTCGAGTTATGGACCGGACAAAAGGCTCCGACCGACATTATGCGTGATATTGTTGTGCGGGGACTTGACGGTAAAGTATAGTCTGGAGCCATAACTAGCAAAACGCGTAAACGATCCCACTCCGAATCATTTGATATAAAATTAAAATTATTAAATAGAGAGAGTTCTAACTTTTATTTTTTTGACATTAAAAAGATTCACTTTTGTACCTTGGAATTTTTGGGTCAACTACTTGCGACCAAGCATCAATTCCCCCCGTCAGGTGATAAACTTTCTTAAACCCAGACTCTATTAAAATCTGTGCTCCCAAGAACGCTCTCTCCCCGTGATGGCAATAAACTACAATTTCTTCTTCAAACATAATTTCTTGGACACGATCTACTAATTCATTTAGCGGAATGTGGTTCGATCCTTTAATAGAGGTCAAAGAGTATTCCCAGTCATCACGAACATCGATTAGGCAAATATCATCACCCTTTTCAAGCCTTTCATTAAGAGTAATGGGTTGGATGTGTAAAATTTTGTTAATGGTCATCAGATTTTTAAATCTAACTTTAAGTTATTTACCGACACAGAAAGAGTTAAAAATTTGATCCAGTAATTCATCCTCGATAGCCTTTCCTAAGATGGCTGCAAGATGATTCATTGCGATACTAAGGTCAATAGCTACGAACTCTTCCGATAGCTTCTTTTCTAATGAGATAAGAGTTTTTTCTAATGAGGAGGAGGCTTGAATTAAGCTTAAGCGATGCCGTTCACGCGATATAAAAATAGTATCGCTACTTATTTCTGAGTTGATAACGCAATTATAAATAGCATCTATAAGAGAATCTAGGCCACTTTGTTCTTTGGCAGAAACAAAAATAAGTGTGTCGGTTTTAATTTTTTCGTTCAAGTTCTCGATTGACCACTGTTCGGGTAGATCGCATTTATTGATGACGATTAGTGTAGACTTATTATGTATTTCTTTGCAAATGAGGTCGTCATTTTCGTCTAGAGGCTGCGAACGGTCAAAAATGACAAGGGTGAGATCAGCGTTATCAATGGCAGAGCGGGTTCTTCGGATACCTTCTTGTTCAATAATTTCTGGGTGCTTACGTAGTCCCGCTGAATCAATAATATTTATATGAGTGTCCTTTATGCGTACTTTTTCTTCCAGTGTATCCCGGGTGGTTCCTGGGTGTGGGGTCACGATAGCGCGGTCCTCTTGAAGCAGAGCATTAAGCAAACTGGATTTGCCGACGTTGGGTTTACCTACAAGCGCAACCGATGCTCCTTCACGGGATATTTTCCCCTGTTTATAGGTACCGATTAAATCGGATATTTCTTCACGGACTTGTTTTAGTTCACTGATTGACTTCTCGCGTTTTTGAAAATCTAATCCTTCTTCAGGGAAGTCGATAGCAGCTTCTGTCTGGCTAAGAACAAAGAGGAGGCGATCATAAAGCGCAGTGATTTTTTTAGAAAGACGCCCTTTGAGTTGCATGACAGACGCCTGCAGTGCTCTATCGGAAGATGCGGATATAAGGTCAGCGACTGCTTCAGCCTGTGATAAATCGATGCGACCATTCATAAACGCGCGACGCGTAAACTCTCCTGGTTCCGCAAGGCGTGCTCCATGGTCTAGGGCGAGCCCAAGTATTCGAGATGAAACGAATATTCCGCCATGAGCACTAATCTCGATTACGTCTTCACCAGTATAACTTTTTGGGGTTTTAAACCAGGTGAGTACCACTTCATCCACACACTTTCTAGTTGTTGGATCATAGATAGAGCCGAAATGAGCTTTATGGGGAGAAAGTTTTTCCACTGAGTTGCCACTAGGTGTGCAAAAAAGTTTTAGAGCAACCGAAAGCGAATCCACTCCACTGAAGCGGATTACGCTTATTCCTCCTTCACCCGTTGGTGTGGCTATGGCAGCGATGGTGTCACTCATAGTAAAACTTGGTAAAGCTATGGTTATACAAAAAGACCATCCCCATACAAAATTAGAATAGCAAGAAAAAGGAAAGGGTTTACATATTGAAGGTTACTAGTCTTTGGTGAATTTATAGATATAAGCCTGTTGAGCTATGGTTAGTAAATTGTTGATCGTCCAGTATAGAACCAAACCCGATGGGAATGACATAAATAGAAAAGTAAATACGATAGGCAACATCATCATGATTTTTTGCTGTGTTGGATCGCCGATTGATGGATTAAGTTTCTGCTGTAGAAACATGGTGGCTCCCATTACGACGGGCCAAACATAATAAGGATCAGCAACAGAAAGGTCATCGATCCAGCCAACGAATGGAGCGCCACGTAGCTCTATGGAAAAGAAGAGAGCATGGTATAGTCCGATGAATACGGGTATTTGGAGAAGCATTGGTAGGCAGCCGCCAAGTGGATTGACTTTATGTT
>JBGTUV010000191.1:0-2851 GCA_041938985.1 Candidatus Nitromaritima sp.
CTATGTCTTCCGCAATTGAAGCAATGGGCATGAGCCTTCCCTACAGCTCTACAATGTCCAACGAAGATAAGGAAAAAGAATTAAACGCCCAAAAAAGTGCTCAAGCCCTTTTCCCTATGTTAGAAAAAAACATCACACCAAAAGATATTCTTACAAGGGAAGCTTTTGAAAACGCAATATCAGTTGTTATGGCAGTAGGTGGATCAACAAACGCCGTTTTACATCTTCTTGCTATCTCCAGTTACATGAACCTAGATTTAACAATTGATGATTTTGAAATAATTAGGAAAAGAGTTCCTCATTTTTGTGACCTTAAACCATCAGGTCAATTTGTAACTGTCGATCTTCACCATGCTGGAGGCATCCCACAAGTAATGAAGATGCTACTAAACAAGGGACTTTTACATGGAGACTGTATGACCGTCACGGGAAAAACTGTATCGGAAAATCTCAAAGATGTTCCCGACCAAGCCAATCACAGCCAAAAAATAATTCTCCCTATTGAAAATCCACTTTCTCCAGAGGGTCACTTGGTCATCCTAAAAGGCAATATAAGCCCGGAGGGTTCTGTCGCAAAAGTTTCAGGAATCAAAACTAGAAGGATTGAAGGCCCTGCACGGGTTTTTGATTCGGAAGAAGAATGCCTAGATGCGATCATTAAAGACCAAATTATTGATGGGGACATTGTAGTTATACGTTACGAAGGACCTAAAGGAGGTCCTGGGATGAGGGAAATGCTAGCGCCAACGTCAGCACTTGTCGGCAAAGGACTCGGAGACAAGGTCGGCCTCATCACTGATGGCAGGTTTTCTGGAGGTACCCACGGACTCGTTGTGGGTCATGTAGCACCAGAGGCACAGGTAGGTGGAGTTATTGGGTTAATTCAAGAAGGAGATAAAGTAGTTATAGACATAGAAAATCGAGTACTTGATGTAATACTTTCTGATGAAGAAATTAAACTTCGAAAAGAAAAATGGAAACCGCTTGCACCAAAATACAAGAAAGGAGTTTTAGCAAAATACGAGAAACTGGTTTCCTCTGCATCAATTGGCGCTATTACTGATGAGTGAAATACCAAAACTTCCAGAACGTCTTCTTCATGACGATGGAAAATTTAACCTGTACTACCTTAACGAAGTATACAAAACACTTGCATACAAAGCTTCCATCCAGTTATCTAAAGAACTTCAAGAAGAGCTCACGCTTACGGCTGGAATATGGGGCGGACAATATTTAATCGCAAATGAAGCAGGCAAAGCACGAACCAATATTGTCCGCTTGTACTGCCTTGTCAATCTTCCGCAAAACAGCCTCCTTGATAAAAAAGAAAACTTTGAACGGTTAATGGTTTTTTATCACCAAAGTGTCACCAACGCATTCTCAAACTATGGATTTGGCTTCGTTGATCCACGATGGGGAGAACCCATTCCATATACCAATAAAGAACGTCCTACAACTGTGCTTCAAATGTGGGAAAAAAATAATAAACTCAAATTTTTTCGGGCTTTTTATGTTTGGAATAACAGGCCATGGGTAGACTCGGTCATTTACGACACAATTCGGAACATAAAAGTTATTAAGGAAATGCTAAATAAGGATAGGCGCCCTGTAAAAAAGCCAACAGAAGAATACAAGTTTCTTCTTCAAGATGTTCTCATTATTTTCTACACTTTGTACGATGCGTTGACACCAGATTTTCATGAACATGCTGACCCTATCATGAAAGATTTAATGCAAAAGTTTCTTTCGGGGCTACATGACCCAGAGGCCGTTGAAGAGGAGTATTTAAATATTTATTCTAACGCTATTGTATATGGGCTTGAGGAGGCTTTAGAAGGTCCTTACAAAAAGGAAGGGCTAGATATCAACGATGTCGAGAACTGGCCTGCAGAAAAAATCAATTGGGTGCCTCAAGAGTTAAAAGAAAACGTTGGCCGTTCCCTGACTGATAGATTTAATAATTTCAAAACAAACCTTAAAAACAACAGGACCTGAACTCTCCACCTATATCGAACTTCAAAAGCACCTATAGTCGAAGAAGTATCCAGTTTGAAATACCCTTTTGACCATTGCGCTCACGATTACCGCCATTCCATACGGCGATAGCCATAACTATTGGATACCTAAATTGAATATCTGCGTTATCAGAATTCACTAAAGTTCTCTTGAACACCACGCGCCAAGTTTTATCCTGCCATCTACCATGACCTAAAACATCTTGCTCTTCCTGAGTGGTAAGAGTGCTGAAACCAGCCGCTGTTAAATCCTCTACTGGCGATCGACGAATATTACTGGGAACCGAAATTCGTGAGTTTCTATCGATGCTCCGAGGCTTTGCATTTAAGGATGTTTCCAAAATAGCCCGCCATTGCCAAATATTAACAATTTCGTTCTCGTTTCCCATAGTAATCGAAGGAACTTCCTTGCCTGGATGCAACGGAAACATTATAGCGGCTTGGTCAGTATGAGTAGCGGATACTTCAATCTTGTTCTCCAGCGTAGCATCATCCCATTCTAATAAAAGAGCGATGTCTGACCCATTTTGGACACCTGATATTTTGACTGATTTAGTTGAAGGGTCAGGCCATCGAGGATTTGTTATCATCTGAGGTCCCAACTCAATAGATTTTGCTTGAATGCGATTCGAATCTGTCCAAAATGGATCATTAGGATCGATTGGTATCTCACCTGAAACTTTAACGACATCTACCCCAAATTCACATTCACCTGTTTCTAAACAATATTCCATTGAATTCGAACCACACCCTGAGCCAAGTGCCATAATCATCACCAACAACATCAGGACAGGAAAAAAACAAAAAACAAAAACAAAAACAAAAAAAACAAAAAA
>JBGTUV010000192.1:0-2850 GCA_041938985.1 Candidatus Nitromaritima sp.
AAATCATTTCCAGGAATTTCCATAACGGTACCTAATTTATTGTAAGCTATTGTAATCTATTAAGTTATTTTTTTAGCTAGGGCCTTTGCCTCCACAGCTTACTTCAAAGCCAACATGCTAATTAATTTATCGGGTATTAACTACATAACTTAAGGTATTTTTAAAAAAGATTTTCATGGTTTTTTATAAGCCCCAAGCCATACAAAAATACTGATAAAATACTACTTCGTCAAGGTTTTGAGAGTGTCAGGTCATACTACCTCAAGCAATTAAAATTTAAACTCTTATCTGATTTTAAGGGGGACTCTTGGAAAAGGTTCGTGGCACCCGCATTTGTATCTATCTCTGGAGCATGGCAGTTTTTTTATTTAGCTTTTCTGAGATGGTAAATGCGCAGTCTTATGCTAGGGACAAGTATTCCAAGATCATGTGGAACCACTTAGAAGTGTTGTCAGGGTTCGGTCCACGGTATGTGGGAACAAAAGGGTATAGCAAAACACTACGATTGATAAGGCGTGTAGGAGCAGAGTTTGCAGATGAGGTTATAGAACATTCTTTCTTTGTCAAACAACATGGTGGCGGGCAGAGGCAGATGATTAATATTGAATTTGTTTTTCATGGTAATGCAGAAGGTCGGCCGGTTTTACTAGGAGCTCATTATGATACGCGTCCCTTTGCAGACCAAGAATCTGACCCTATATTACAAACCCATCCCATAATTGGGTCTAATGATGGAGGTTCAGGGACATCGGTTCTTTTAGGGCTTGCTCAGTATTTAAAAGAATACCCTGTAAGCCAACCAGTTCGGCTCATGTTTTTCGATGGTGAGGATTTTGGTCGAAGTGGTACGGGTGAAATGTTTCTTGGCTCTAAGCATCATGCTGACTACCTTAGAAGAACTTCGCAGAAAAAATGGCCGCTAGCAGTAATTATCGTTGATATGGTTGGGGATAAAGATCTTGAGATTTTCAAAGAGACTCATTCCATGGCTAGTGGTCCGAAAGTCTTAGATCGTATTTATAGTGTAGCTAAGCGGATAAATAGTTTTCAGTTTAATGAAAAAAGTAAACATACAATCCAAGATGATCACCTTCCATTCGCTAGGCTGGGCATACCTTCGGTTGTGTTAATTGACTTTGATTACCCATACTGGCACAAGCTTTCCGATACGTTAGATAAATGTTCATCTAGGAGTCTCAGCGCTGTTTTGTCAGTTTTGGTAAGAGTATTATCAGAATGGTGACTGTCCGCAAACTGCGTTTACCGTAGAAATCCTTTCATCTTTTTTTTAGCTTCGAGATTTTCTGGCTCAATTTGAAGAATGATTTCTAGTTCCCGCTTTGCTTCTAACCTTTTTTCTTGGCGGATGTATATATCGTATAACTTCCAATGCATGGATAGAAAGTTCACCCCATTGCTAACTGCCAAGTCATAAGCTTTTCGAGCTTCAACGAGATTACCCTGATTGATATAGGCATTTCCTAAATTGAAATAGGCGACACCGAATTCAGGATCGAGCTGGATGGCTTTTTCAAGATGAGGTATGGCTTCCTTTGATCGATTTAGTTTGTTGAGAACCGCTCCCAGATTTGAATGTGCCTGAATGAAATTTGGGTATGCCTCGATAGCTTGTTTAAAGTGTTTTACTGCTAGGTCATATTTTTGCGTTCGGAAATAATATCCCCCTAGATTTGAATTTCCCTCAGGAAAGAAAGGGTTAAGCACTGTCGCTTTTTCATACTCTTGGATAGCTTGGTTAGTGAGTCCTTGACTTTGGTATGCAGCACCTAAATCATAGTGCGCAAGCACGGAGGAATCGTCTAGCTTAAGCGCTGACTGGAATTCTGTTATCGCACGGTCCGTGTCGCCCTTAACATATAGGTAGTAATTCCCCCTGTAGTAGTGAGCTTCCTTAGAAGTTTTATCTTCTTTTAAAAGGTCATTCAGAGACATTCTTGTTTTAGTATCAAGAAACGGTTTTATAAAGTTAATGGGTAGTGCTAGGTTGATTGATCGGCCTTCTACCGTGGCAATACCTATTACTTGGTTCTTTTTGTTTACGACTGGACCGCCGCTAAATCCAGGACCGAACGAAGCGGTCGTATAAATGAAAGGGAAGTCTGGTTGGGCTTGTGGATGGATGCCTAAGACAAAGCCAAAGGTTTGTATAATCTTTTCTTTCAGATTATTTTTTTTATTAGGTTTTGAGCTCTCTAAAGAATTAATATTTTCTGATAAAAACCCAAGCGCGCTTAGGAAATCAAAATTTTTAAGCTTATCAGAATCACCAATTTCCAGAGTCGAGTAGGCCCCCTTGGGTAGTTGCAAGAGCGCAAAATCCTTAGTTCGGTCAACCTTTAAAATAGTTTTTACCGGGACTCTGTCACCGTTAAACATGACAGCTTCAATAGCGGCGGCATCGAGTAGTACATGATAATTAGTTACTAGGGTGCCTTCAGGTTTAACGATAAACCCTGTTCCCGTTCCCAGTACTTCTCCCGCAGAATCTTTTGCAATTAGAAGAACAACTGCACTCTTATTGACTGAGTTAGCCTGAATGGAATGGGCAAAAATAGCCAATATTACCCAAAAGACTAAAAACAGAATCAGAATTTTTTTAGTTTTGAAGTAAGACATGATTTATGGAGTAACGCTATGATGTATAAAATACGGTGTAGTTTAATTTTAAAGGTATTTTAGAATTTGATCCAATAAATTAGCATTTGTAATGGATCTTAAAAATGTAAGAAGAGGTAGGATTAAAGAATATGCAGATCAGTTTGGATGTGAATTCAATGAAGGAGCAAGACCATGGTCTATAAATTGTGATATCGCATTACCCTGTGCTAC
>JBGTUV010000193.1:0-2807 GCA_041938985.1 Candidatus Nitromaritima sp.
TGTTGATCTGGCCGATCATATTCTAGGGCTTACAAGGGTTCGGCAAAAAGAAGATGGCCAGGATGCTGTGGCGATTGATGATGTCGATGGGTTTGATACCGATGCTGTTTACTATTTTGGACACTACGAAAAAACTAGGTTTGAACCCCACAACGTCCATCTAAAGCCATTCAATGTAAAGAAGCCTGTTATGAACTCAATTCTTAAGATTGTGTCTTTGTGCTGGGTTCGATATTTTATCCTGATCTTATATCTTCTTATATTGAACGGATGTTTTTCATCAATAGCTCCAACTAAAGATGAAATGGTTCTTATCCCCGATGGAGTATTTACCATGGGATACAATATTGACAATAAAAAAGAGTGGGGCGATACCGATGAAGAACCAGTTCATAAAGTATTTTTGAAATCATACTATATCGATCGGTATGAGGTGAGCGCCTCTCAATTTTCAAATTTTTTAAACCAACATCAAAAACAATCATCACTTTATTTTCAGCCTGGTTTGGGAGTCACTATCGAAAAGATTGGCAATCTATTTCGTCCACGAGCAGGTCTCGAAAATTATCCTGTCAATCGAGTTTCCTGGTTTGGTGCCGATGCCTATTGCCGATGGGTCAATAAACGCTTGCCTACCGAAGCGGAGTGGGAAAAAGCCTCGCGGGGAACCGATAGTAGAGTTTTCCCTTGGGGTGATGAATTCCCAACCAATGAACGTGTGACCTTCCGGAGAAAATTTAATCTACTTGGATTTAACGCTCTAGAAAAAATTGATTCAATGCCTGCCGGACGATCACCCTATGGGATTCATCATATGGCAGGCAATGTGTGGGAGTGGGTTAATGACTGGTACGGGGATATTTATTACGAGGTCTCACCCTATGCCAATCCAAAAGGTCCTGACTCGGGAACAAGTAAGGTTCTACGCGGTGGTAATTGGTATTACAAAGCTTATTACATGCGAACTACGTACCGATTTAACGATAAACCAGATGCATTTAAAAATTGGCAGGGGTTTCGGTGTGCCAAAGATCTGAACTATTAATCTGGGTTAATTATTTTAGAATTTTTTTGATCGCCCACTCCACATTAATTTTTTTATTGCAGTATTTAAAAATCGCCTCGCTCAAGGGCATCAGTGAACAGTGTTCCGTTAATATTCCAGCCTCACTGCTGTTGATGATCGTGGTTGGACCGGGACGCTTCCAGGTCGTGAAAGCCCAATCAAACCACTGCTTCGATACCGACATAGATTTTAATGTGGGTAGGGAACGACCATTGACATCTGTTTCGTAAACTATATTTTCCCGTTGTTTTTCAATGGTATCACTCAGACCTATATTTTCATCTTCGCTGTCTCGACTATGAGTCTTCTTTTTAGGATACGACAAGTCCTGTCCTGTAAAAATAATGGGATTCGCTCCCGATTGGAATGCCAGGTCGTAACCAATGGACAGCACACTCCCGCCTGGTGTCAAACGGCCAATCGCTGGTATTTGATTTGCGATTTCTACTAAAACGGGTATATCCGGGGCGTGTTTATGAAAAAAAATTACATTTCCTTCCCATAGATCTAGAACACGTGGATGTATTATAGAAGGAGCTATCAGGGTCATTCCTCGATGGGAAACACCTTGGAAAAACTTTGCTATTTCTTCCTGAGGATCCAAGCTTATCACCATTGAGGGTAGTATTCCCTGCAACAGCAAAGGCTTTAAAGAAGCGTCGCTGGCCAGAATCATTGAGTGGCCCTGCGCGCGACCAAGTAAATTGATATTCTTGTCTAGGGATGGACCCGCGCCGACTATGATAGCGGGAACCTCTTTGAATTTTCGGGCCAAAGCAACAACCCCTGGATTTTTTTGAATCGCGTTTCGATTCGCTTGAAAATTTTGTTGCCAGAGATCGTTAAAGCGAAGGCTAGTAGCGGATTTGACTTCTTGGATATGCCGTTCTTCGTTCATTAAAAATAATGTAACAAAATCCTCTAATTCAATCTACCTTCAAAATAGTGAACCATAAAAAAAACCCGGGCCGAAGCCCGGGTTAAAAAAATTATTATTAAATATAATAATTAACGTACAAGATTGACTGACTCAGAAAGCAAATCGTCAGTTGTGGTAATAAGCCTTGCGCTTGCTTGATAGGCTTGTTGTGTTTTGATCATCGTAACAAATGCCTGGGCAATATCTACATTGGAAAGCTCAAGCGATTCACCAAGAATTTTACCAAGTCCACCCGTATCAGGAACACCAATGGTTGGTTGCCCGGATTCTTGAGATTCTGTGTATTTGTTGTTACCGGAACGGTTTAACCCTGAAGGAGATAAAAAATCCGCCATTGCAATTCTGTTTAAAAGTTCCGTTTGTCCATTATTAAACAAACCCGTGATATCGCCCAAACTGGTCACTGACAGTCCAAGCAATGTACCCGTGGCATATCCGTCTTGAACAAGCGAATTATTATTAGAAGCCGCAGCGAATCCAGTTAGCTTTCCGTGAGTGTTCCCGGCTGAGTCTACAAGATCCCAATTCAAGCTCATCTCCAATGCCGGGGTAGTAGCACTATCAAAGTTTAATGTAAATGTATGGTCCGTAGCATCTATACCATCCACCTTGCTTAATTGGCCTGAGGTATCAAAAGTAACCGTTCCCGATGCGCCAGCAGTAATGGTTCCCTCAGAAGGAATGGCGTTGTAACCCCATTTGTTGGCTGATGCAGCTTTAGTGAAGGTAATATTTAGAGTGACTATTGAACCGACAGAGTTATAAAGTGTCACAGGAGTAATAAAAGTTGAAGTCGCTGTT
>JBGTUV010000194.1:0-2790 GCA_041938985.1 Candidatus Nitromaritima sp.
TTGGCTGAGGTTGGCGGCATGTCGCATCAATCGGCTTGTTTCTGATCGGTCGGCTAGTGAGAAACCCGCGGTGTTGAAAAAAAAGACAAGGACCAAAATGAATATAGTAGTACTCTTCGAGGAAACTGAGCGAATGTTGGTTTGATTTTCGAAGATCTGAAGAATTTTCATTGTGTCTTTATATGTTTTTAATGGTTTGTATTTTTTAAATAAATTCTAAAATAACCGAGTCTGCTAAAAAAAGTCCTTTTGGAGAGAGTCGTAAACAGTCATCTTCGATAAGGATTAGTTCTTTTTCTTTTAATGAATGAATAATATTTTTAAATAAGTTTATAAAAGAAACTTGAAATCGCCTTTCAAATTGATGAATGCTGATACCTTTAAGTAGTCTCAGTCCCAGCATAATAGTTTCACCCATAGCTTGACGAGGTTCGAGGGTTTCACTGTGTTCAACTGCGGTTTTTTCCTCTTTTACTTGTCGGATATAATGAGCTGGCAGATTAATATTTTTAAATCGAGTACCATTTATATATGAGGATGCTCCTGCACCTAGTCCTAGGGTGTTTGTGTTTTCCCAGTAAGTGATATTATGTTTGCACTCTTTTCCCTGACGAGCAAAATTTGATATTTCGTAGTGATGGAATCCTTTTTTTGTGAGGCGTTCGATTGTTTTTTTGTATAGCTCTAGTTGATGGCCATCTTCAGGCATGATTAGTTTTCCGTTAGACTGGAGCTTTGAAAAAGCTGTTCCCTGTTCGATCGTCAAGTTATAGGTAGAAAGATGCTCTGGGTTTTTTTCCAAAGCTTTGTCCAGATTGCTTTCCCACGATGAAAGTGATTGGTTTGGGACGGCAAACATAAGGTCTAAAGAAAGATTGTCAAAGCCAGCTTTTCTTGCGCAGTCTACGGTTGAATGGACTTCTTCAGGCCCATGTGCTCGATCCAATAATTTTAATTCAGTTTTGTCAAACGACTGTACCCCTATGCTGATACGGTTATATCCCGTTTTACGAATTGACTTCATTTGCTCTATATCAATAGTTGCGGGATTGGCTTCAATTGTTATTTCGGCATCGGGTGCTACTTTAAACTCTTTTACGCATTCCTTTAGAATACGCTCTAATTGGTAAACAGTTAGCGTGGTTGGCGTTCCTCCACCAAGAAAAATAGTCTTTATGATATTGGTGTTCGAGTAAATTTTTGCATAATGTTTCATTTCAGCAACTAGAGCATCAATATAGTGGTCCATTTCATCGTGTTTGATTGGATGAGAATTGAAGTCGCAATAGCCGCACTTATGTATGCAGTATGGGATGTGAATGTATAGTCCTAATGGTTGTTTTTCCATTCTTTGAAATTATTTCTAGCGGTCAATCATTTTTGAAGATATTTGTTTCAATTTATGGGTGTTCACTGTAAGCATAAATCATTTGCGGGTTAAGTATGGGAGTTGAAAATATTATTTTGTTTTAAGAGAATTTATGTTGTTTGGTTTTAAATTAAATAATATGTCAAGACTGCTTTGAGGCATCATGGTACAGTTATTCCTTCGTCTTTGGAAGTCATGTCTTTTACTGTTTTAATGATCTTTCGTTGTTATTTTTGATTAATAAATTAATTTTTTCTTCACTATCTAGCCTTGAAAAAAGAAGACAATTTTAAATCTGGTTATGCTGCGATTGTCGGTAAGCCCAATGTGGGTAAATCTACACTCCTCAATCATCTTGTTATGAGGAAAATTGCAGCTATATCGAGCAAACCTCAGACGACTAGAAATAAAATTACCGGCGTGGTTCATTTTCCCGGGGGGCAAGTCATTCTGCTGGATACCCCGGGAATCCACAAAACTTCTTCTCAGTTTAACCAGCTAATGGTCAAGGCTTCGCTTAGTACCTATAAGGACGTAGATGTTATCTTGTTTGTTGTTGATGCGAATCAGGGTTTTGCTGAAAATGACATATTTGTTTTAGATACTCTGAAGGGTGTCGAGTCTCCCAAAATTCTCATTATTAATAAAATTGATCTTGTTTCTAAACCGGATTTGCTTAGTTTGATAGCCGAAGCTGATGGTAAATTCGACTTTGAAGAAATTATTCCAGTTTCCGCATTACGTTCAGATGGATTAAAAGATCTTGGACTAACGGTTCTTAATTATTTGCCAGAAGGTCCTCAATATTTTCCGGAAGACATGATTACCGACTGCTCAGAAGAGTTCTTGATTGAGGAAATTGTGAGGGAAAAAGTTATGCAAAGAACGCGCATGGAAGTTCCTTACTCCATCGCGGTAGTTGTTGAAGGAACGCATGAGGGTCACGGTGGAGTTTGGGTGATTGACGCCTTGGTGATTGTTGAAAAACCTTCACAGAAAAAAATTTTAATTGGCGCGAAAGGAGCCATGTTGAAAAAGCTCGGGAAACCAGCGCGAGAAGAAATTGAGAAACGTTTCGGTTGCAAAGTATATCTAAACCTTTTCGTGAAGGTAAAAAATAATTGGCGTGACGATAAACGTAGTTTGAGAGACTTGGGGTATTTGCATGATTCAAATAAAAACAGATGAGGAAGTAGAAGTAATGCGCAAGTCTGCCAAGCTTGCGGCAGAAGTTCTTCTAATGATTGAGCCTTATGTTAAGCCAGGGGTTACAACTAATCGACTGAATGAACTTTGTCATGATTTTATTGTCTCTCATCTATTCTCAGGAAGAGACAGAAACCAAATCTGTTCAGGGGGCCTTTGGCACCGTTACTATTGACGGCAAGATTTGGAACCAGATCGCTATCCGTCCGGTGATT
>JBGTUV010000195.1:0-2787 GCA_041938985.1 Candidatus Nitromaritima sp.
ACACTTTTTGCGATTAGGATAAGTAACTAAAAATAAAAATACAAAACTACTTATTAAAACAAGAAACTAAAGAAATAGGATCGAGGTCTTATTAACTTTTGCAAGTCATCCCGGTGACACGGCAGGTATAGCAGGCGGAATGAGCGAGCGGAAAAGGACGTAGCGTCTCTTCGATGGTATCTCCCATTTTTGCTTTATCGTTATCAACAAGAATAGGGCACACATAAACACCTGTTTTGGTTGCCATGCGGGATGTAGAGCATTGCAGATTTGTAATATCATAATTTTCAAAACATTTTTCAGTGACATGTTCGTGGTCGAAGTAGTTGCGAGTATTTACCGCCAATTGACCGAGGAGGAATTCTGGAAGGATTTTGATTCGTGGGTCAGAAATGTTTAGTGATTCTAGAAAATTCTTAAAACTTTCCTCCATTTCTTTATCTTTTGCCTCGTCCCAGTTACGGGTGACAGTTAAAATAGGGGAAAATCCAAAGGAGTTTAAGTTGGTAATTCCTTCTGTGGCTTTGCTGAAAGAATTTTCTCCCCGAGTCCGATCATTTAACTTTTCATCGAAGCTTTCCATGCTCACACGAAATTGGAGTTTATGAGAAGAGTTGTCTTGAATTTTTTTTAACCGGGCAGCTTTTTCGGAAGTGATAAGTGTCCCATTAGTCAGAACATCAAGTGGGCCATATTCAAGGATAGTGGCTAAGATTTCAAAAATCTCCGGATTCATGAAAACTTCACCGCCTGTAATATAGTAATCCTTTACCCCTAGAGTTTTAGATTCTAATAGTCGTTGCTGTACGTCCTTCATAGTCATCATTTCGTGCGTATGATTTTGTGGACCGCAACTGATGAAGCAATGTGTGCATTGAAGATTGCATAGGGTTCCTCCGACCTGTAACCACAAAGTATCCAATTTCACCAGAGGTACTTCAGGAAAATCAGACTCTTTGACTTCGTAATTCGTCGAATTTATATCTACTGAATGCATAGTTTCAGCCTAACAGATAGTTAAGTAAGAGTCCAATGGTTGGCATTTGTCGGATTTAAAATGATGTGTTTTGAATAAACTAGTCAAGCAAAAAGCCACTAAACATATAACCCAGTTTTACAAGCCGGCTGACTCATAGGAATCACTTACGTCTTTAATTCGCAGTTTTCGGCGAAGTTTGGTGTATCCCTCGAGAGTTTTACGTCCCAAGAGAGACTTGTAAACGGGTTTAGCATTAAGCTTTGCTTTGTCTGTTGGGTCAAGAAAAAACCGCGTGTCCAATGGGGACATATAGCGGCAGTGAGGGAAAAGCCACTTGAGTGGAAGTCTGGAATTTTGAACATTTGTTTCTAAGTAGCGAGCAACTTCAGTGACATTGCGGGAATATTCTTCGGTTGCGATGCTTGGGGTTGTCAACCTTAATAAGGGAAGGATTCCTTTTTCTGTAAGATAAGCGATTTTATCTTTCAGGGGATCAATGGAGCCTGCTTCTAAGAAAAGCTCTGTCCAAACAGTTCCCGGCGGAAAAATTTTAGCGGCATATTCTAACGCACCATATACCAGTGGCTGCGATATAACATCTTCTTTTTTAGCAAAGCCGACAAAACCTTCGAGCGGGAAATTTAATAAATCGATCCCCGCAGCGTAAACCTTGTCTAAAGTTTGTTTGTCTTTTGGTGGAAATCCACGTAGAGCTATGAAGGTACTAAACTCTTTTTTGATAGCTTGTACCAAGGGTGCCAAGCGAGTAAGACCGCGGTCCGGTTCACGACAATAATCCATGTTGAGTTGAATGAGGTCAGCAGCACCTTCTTCAAAGGCTGCTTTGATTACAGAAAGTATAGTTTCTTGTGTCAAGTTAAGGCGGTTTTTTTGTCCAACCGCTCTTAAAAATAAATTCATGCAATACCCGTCGATACACGCATTTTCTGAGACCGGGGAACGCTTTTTCATTTGTTCTCTGACAAAGTTAGGTAAGGGTACAATGTTAACTTCAATTTCTTCGTCCATAGAACTTAGTTTTACTTTGCCATTAACCAGATTAAGGGTAGGTTGGTTCTGACCAGTTTCTTTGATTGGTACTTTGACAATAAAGTTTTCAGCTAGACTCAATACGATTTCATCACCGGGCCGACCGTCGCAGTATCCACCGATGACTTCCGAGACGTCTCGGACTTCATCGGGAACAACCAGTCCCTTGCGGATCAATTCCAACTTTAATTGGCCGTAACTTTCCATAGCTTTGTTAAATGGAGGCGCGTTCGGTTATAATCGAGTAATCAGTTTTTGGTGAATTCCTGAGAATCCACCAGAGGACATTATGAGTAGTACGTCTTTTGGGCGGCACTCGGTAATCAATTTGTTCACCAGAGCCTCGATGTCTGGAATAAAGTACGCGTCACCACCATCACTGTTAATACGTTCGACAACTAATTCCGGGTTCAGCCTGTCTTTTAGGTCAATTTTATCTGATGCGAATAGACCTGCTATTATAACTTTATTTGCTGGGGCGAAACTTTTCGGTAGTCGATCTTCAAAAACTTTCCTTTTGCAGGTCGCAGAACGGGGTTCAAAAACAGCCCATATGCGCTGCTCAGGATATGCTTCCTGAACTGCTTCCAGTGTAAGTCGAATAGCTGTTGGATGATGCGCAAAATCATCTATCACGGTCACCCCACTTTTTACTCCCAATACTTCCTGTCTACGTTTGATTCCCTTGAACGTCTGGAATCCTTTCTGAATTTCTTGAGTTGTAAGCCCAAGTTTAAGACTCATGACAGCTACTGATG
>JBGTUV010000196.1:0-2775 GCA_041938985.1 Candidatus Nitromaritima sp.
GAGTTTTTGATACGGTCTACCTCGATAATATCAATGCCAGTTCCAAATATCATAGCTCTTATCTTTTTCTAAATTAACAATTTGAATTGTAGGAAGTTAAGGTGTGCTTATTTTTCAAGCAAGAATCTATTTCCTGTTGCGTGATAGCTCCATTTCTCAAGAGAGTGGGAGGAGAAAAAGTTGTGTCCACCAAAGTTGAAACTTTTCCTCCAGGAGCAGCTCCCGGGTCAATAACAAGGTCTATATCACTTCCGAAAATATTTAAAACTTCCTCTGCCGTTCGTGTGTTTTCTCCGCCTTTTTTGTTAGCGCTTGTGGCTGTCAATGCACACCCGGCCGTTTGGATTAAACGACGTGTCCATTCGTTTTTTGGTAAGCGTATTCCCACTTTCCCGGTATTTGCAGTCAAAACGTCAGGTAATTTGGAAACAGCATTAAAAATTAAAGTTAGTGAAGCAGGCCAAAATTTTTGTATCAATTGATCTGCCTCTTGTGATCTGTTTTTTGCAAATTGGTTTACCTGGTGTTCAGTTGCAATAAGAACTAGAAGAGGTTTGTCATAAGCTCTTGATTTGATCTCAAAAATTCGCCGAATACCCTTCTCGCTAAACGGATTGACTCCTAACCCGTAATACGTATCTGTTGGAAAAGCAACGACACCCCCCGCCTCTAGAATGCCACGAATACGTTTAGAATGATTTGTTAACGGAGCATTGGGATCAACCCTAAGAACTTGTCGCATAGTTTGATTTGAGTTTTTTGCTTTTTCTTTCCACTTCCTTGGCCTGATCTTTTTTAAATTTTAACAGTTTTTTTTGAAGATTTTTATCACTTAATGCTAATATCTGGACAGAGAGCATGCCGGCATTTTTTGCCCCGGCTTTTCCAATGGCCATTCCAGCGACAGAAACCCCACCTGGCATTTGAGTGGTTGAAAGTAATGCGTCGAGTCCGTTAAGTGCTGAAGAACTTATAGGAACGCCGATTACCGGTAAAGTGGTCTCGGCAGCTATTACTCCAGCCAAATGTGCTGCAGCACCGGCGCCAGCGATTAAAATTTTAATGCCACGTTTGGAAGCTCCTACAACATATTTCCGTGTTCGTTCTGGAGAGCGATGTGCGGATGATACTATTACTTCATGATTGATGCTAAAATTTTCCAAAACTTTACTAGCTTCTTCCATGACAGAAAAGTCAGAATCGCTTCCCATTAAAATTCCAACAAGAGGTTTACTCAAAATATATTCTCCTTAGATTCATTTTTCTGTTTTAACACCGAAAAATCTTGTTACGTATGGGTGGGGGAATTTTCCTGCATTACATTAAGGCTAATCCAAAAAAATGTAATTTTTAGAATTTCCTTCCTCGCTTTTTTATTTTAGCAAAATAATAAATTGAAAACAAAATATTGCGTCATTTTTTGTATCATGAAAAGTCTTCAAGAAGAGGCAAGCATTTTTCTGCGTCCATGCTTTATTTCGGGAAGAAGCATTACGGTTGCTAGAATCATTAGTCCGCATGATATCCATCCGGTCATTGTTGCCCCCACTTGAGCAGCAGCCCAATAGCCTATGATTGGTCCTATAGTCCCTCTTATTCCTGTAAGGCAGACGTGGACTGACATGTATGCAGATACTTTTCCTGATGGAGCGTATTTGGTTACCCATAGTGCCCAAGCGATACTTCCTCCTGCAAAGGCAAGTCCGATCAAAGCCGACCCTGTTCCAATAACCAGTAAGTTTTTGCTGATGAAAAATAAAGCTATTCCGATTCCAAATAAGACATTCAGTATCATGCGAAGTACAATGAAGTTCATGCGGTCAAACAGTCGAGCCCAGAAAGGGATAAATAAAAAACGTATTGTTTCTGGAATAACTGTAATTATTAATGCGACAATTACGGGAGAAGCTTCGATCCCATAAGTTGTTGATGCTATGTAATCCACTCTCAGTGGAAGAACCCAAAGGTTGGCAAAGCCCATTATAAACCAAGTGAGAAGGACATAACCAAACTCTCTATCGGTAATTGTGTATTTGAAATTACCAAACGGATGACTGTGGGAGGTTTTCTCAATCACTTTTGATGGCATTGAGCTAATGGCCCATGCTTTGGCAATTGCACATATTCCAACTACGGTAAAGACCCAATTAAAGTAAACGATATTTATTTCCAGGATCAATGATCCGGCAAGTCCAAAAAGTGCAGAAATTGCTACGGTTAGAAGTAATGGTTTTGATACGCTTGCGCCACGCTTATGATGAGGATAGTTATCGCTATATATTGACGTCAAATATGGGATAGCTGCACTTCTGAAAATGTAACTAACGGTAATCATCAGGGCATAAAACTCTAAAGAGGGGACCCACGCCCCTATAATAAGGCAGACTGAAGCTAATGCGGAAGGAACCGCACTGCACCAAGATTTTTTCAATCCTTTCCCGGCGGTATAATGAACCAGGGGAAGAGATAAGACCATTCCTATGAATGGACCAGCAGCAATCAATGATTTTATTCCTTCTCCAGCGTTGTAGTAGCGAATGGCTATAAATAGAGCAAAAGTCTGTATGCCAGAACTCATTACGCCCTCAAAAAAGCCGCGCCACAGGTCATATTTATAGGTTGTTTTATGGAGTTCAGAGGTTGTTAAAGATGAGTGCTCTAAAGACATTTGCGGTTTCTGCCTCTTTTATAATGGGGAGTTATTATTTACCCTAACGGACCGGAATAAACATAAGGTAGAAAAAAACTAAAAACCGTTTCTTCCCTTACTATAGG
>JBGTUV010000197.1:0-2774 GCA_041938985.1 Candidatus Nitromaritima sp.
TACCAGTTATCGCCCTCTCACGCCGGAAACCGGGGTTCGATTCCCCGTGGGGTCACTTGTTATTATTAGAGTTATACTTTTTTTTACTTTCATCATTTAGTTTTGCAAACATTTTGCAAACAGTTTGAAGATTGACCCTCTATTTTATCAAAAACCTTTACCGCCTTCCGAAGCGTGTCATCATCAAAATGCCCATATCGCTTTTTAAGCATCTCCACTGATGAATGTCCCATCAAAGTAGCTACAGTCAAATGATCCACCCCATTATTCAGCATGAAACTGGCAAAGAAATGCCGTAAGTCTTTCACCCGCACATTCCAACCAATGCTGGACTTTTTCAATGCTCGTTTCCAAGCCTTTTGAAATCCTTGTCCAGTGACCGTATGAAACACTCTGTCATCATGAAGCCTTCTGACTCTTGACCTGAACTGAAGCACATCACTGACGGCTTGGGTTAATGGCACATCTACTTTGATCCCTGTCTTGCCTCGTAGAGTCCGAATCATTTCCTCTGGTAAATTGACATCTCTCCACCTTAGTTCTATAGCATCTGCTAAATCTAACCCGGTATATGCCATAACTAATGCAACGGATTGATGTTGATCATCCAGATAAGATACGATCTCCCCCAATTCAGAAACTGACATGAAGCGGTTCTGATAAAATCCTTTATTTTGATAAACAATTGCTGGAAGTTCAAAACTACGATCGCCACGCTGAAGAATCCACCGCAACACTCTGGCGTGTTTCTTTAGGCTTGATTCCGGCAAATCACCATTGACCCGAAAGTAATCGGTAACAAGAGAATTACCAGTTTTAGGATCGTAATTTGTGATTTCCATTATTCGCTTACCATTGAAAAAGGGTCTTAAATGTTTATGGACGATGTATTCGTATCGACCATCTTCTTTGAGGTAGTCAGCCTCTGTTTCATTCCATGTTTTCTTCCATGACTGATAATCTCCTTTATCAATTTGGAGTTTTAATTCTGCGAGGCGTTGAACGGCTAGTTTTTCGTCCGTTGTCTCAAGGCTGTCTTGCAATAAGAATCCTCTGTAACGACAAGCGGCATAATAAACCTCTCGCTTACCACGCTTTCTGATTTCTTTTTTAGGCATAGTTCTTTCTCCATCAGAACCATACCCATCAGACCAGCGTTGGGATTTTAGCACAGGGGTCATAAATTATTATTTTCCATCTTAAATAAAAAAATTAAAACGGCCCGTTGGGTTATGCTTTACGAGAATAAGGCGGGAACCCAAACAGGCCAGAACCGAAGAAGAAAAATGCTTCATCGGTTTATCGTTGATTTGAATTCTAATGATTGTTAACATTACTTGTTTCTCGTAAAGCATCCAATATTCTTAATATATTATACATTTCGCAATATGTCAAAAGAAAATCCGCAATATATGACAACATCCCTGTGGGCCAAAGCCGCCAGAAAAAGTATGAAGTTAACCCAGAAAGACTTAGCGGCGATGCTTAAAATATCCAAAAAGTCTCTTGAGAACTACGAGTCTGGAAGGATAGATATGCCTATGGCAACTGCTATTAAAATCGCAACAATTTGCGAATTCCCACCCCCGGTTTTTAACCCAATCCAAGAAGGACAGCCTCAAAATAGAGATGTCAAAGGAGACAAGGCTGGGGATAAGGGTATGGAAATAACCACCGCCAAATACATTTCCCTGCTTGAGAGAACTGTCGAATTGCAAAGGTGGCAGATTGAGGAGCTTAAAGTAGGGAAGGAAAAATTTAAAGCTCTGGGGGAAGAAATTAAAACTCTGGAGAAGGAATTTAACACACGGTTGGGAACAAGGTTGGCAACAGAGTTGAAGAAAATATTAGCAAAGCCAAAGACTTCTAAAAAGAAGTAATCAGATATAGTTACCTGATTCGTAATCAGTAGGTCGACAGTTCAATTCTGTCCGCTGGCTCCATATAATATAATGGGTTACAGTTTAGGCTGTAGCCCATTTTTATATTTATATAGGCAACTATATAGGCAACTCTGATTGCTACCCAAATTGCGTATTTTAGAAAAGAAGGCCCCCACCCCCCAAGAAAATCATCCTCCACCGATAAATAGTTCCTGCGCACGTATTAAACCAATTTTCAACTTGTGGCACATTAACTAGGGGGAAAATCTATCAAAGCATGATATTTTTATAAAACACCAAAAAAATACGAAGCTTTTAAATGTAAGGAGGTCATCATGTTATCTAGTACTGATACGATAGAAACAACTAAAAGGAATAGCGAAGTTGAGTTTAAAGAAGAGATTATCGAAGAAATTCAAAAGCATGTAGACAAAAAGGTAGAGGCAATTACGGCTCAACAATCAAAATTAATACAAGAAATACAAGACTGGCTTAAAAATCATTTCCTTGAACAAACGACGAATAAAATAGGTTTTCCTCCCAACCCAAAATCACGACTCAAGGCGTTGATAAAAGAAGAAGCCAAAAGGCAATTTGAAAAGAATGGTTTTATCAAACTTAATTTTAAAGATTTTTTTAACTCAGCAGGACTGAAAAAAATTATTGAGTCACATACTATTTACCAAGACAAAAAAAAGACAACAAAAATATCTATTGCGGATAGGACGATTGAAGATGTTGTCAGAGAAGTTAATAGGGAAGAGTTTGAAAAGCGAGGGGAAAAGGTTCCTTTGGGACGGCCTCCCATTCAGCCATATTCTAATATTTCAGATTCTGAAGAATCTAAACCAGTAAACCTTGCGGAATTGGGTGAAAAATACAATGAGGAAT
>JBGTUV010000198.1:0-2769 GCA_041938985.1 Candidatus Nitromaritima sp.
CAAGATAATAAGCAACGAAAATTTTATATTTATTATTTCTTTTATATGGTTTTAACAGTTTATTAATATCTAGTATTTTAATATAATCGACTTTACTAGCACCCAATATAAAAATTTTTCTTTTTATTAATCCTAAAGATAGTTTTTTTTTTATTAAATTTTTCATTCAAAAAAAACATTTCCAAAGCTCTCATTCGAAGGTGGTAAGCAAATCGAAGCTACGGGGCACTTAAAAGAATGGAACGACTGCTGGGCTTTGCTATAAATATTTTCGTCTGTCAAGGTATCTCCATAAATCAGAAGAAAATATTCACCTGGAGAAATTTTTTCTTTCACCTGAAGAATCGCGTCACCAATACCATTATTTTTTTTCTGCTCCAAGCAGTGGATATTCATCCCAGCGTCTGATTTCTCGGCAACAAACTCTTGAATTCTTTCTTTATGATGCCCCACTACTATATACACATCATTGATTCCAGCATTTTTCAGTTGACACAAACTATTATCCAACAACGTTCTCCCAGCAACTGAAATCATTGGAATAGGTCGTGTGTTTGAAAAAGGATTGAGATTAGAGCCTTTGCCGGCAGCGAGGATGATAGCTTTCATTCAGACTTCGTCCTTGATAAAGTTTACGTGACAAGATGTGATTTTTAGAAGGGCCCAGTTTCCCCCATCAGTATTTTCCCTGCTAGGCACAAATCTTCCTGTGTGTTGATTCCCAGAAGCTGAGTGGTGTCTGTGATCTGCTCGGTTTCAATTACAAAACCACTACTTACTATGTACTGTATTGTATCGGTAGATAATATTCTTTTTGAATATTATTATTTTCAATCTCATCTAATGCCTTAGAAAACAAATGTTTATCAAAACAGTAAACTCCTGAGTTGAATTCGTCAACCTTTTTTTCATCTTCTGAAGCATCTTTACATTCGACGATTTTAGATACTGATCCTTGCTCGTCTCGTATAACTAGACCAAAGTCTTTTTTCTCTGATGATTTTAAGGTTAAAACCGTACAAGCAGATTTTTTTTCACGGTGCCTGTTAACAAGGTCTATTAACGTTTGTGGTTTAATAAGTGGCATATCACCACAAACCACTAAAACATCCCCAGAAAAATCAAGTAAAGCTAATTTTGCTTGCTGTGCAGCGTGTCCCGTTCCAAGTTGTTCTTTCTGCTCTACGAAAATCAACCCGCGGTCTGAAAATGATTCCTTAACGACTTTAGATTGGAACCCTACTACTAAGACAGATAAATCTGGATTGAGAGGGACCAGTGATTCCAGTACATAATATAATAAAGGTTTATTTTTTAGTGGCTGAAGAACCTTAGCTAGCGAGGATTTCATCCGCGTGCCTTTTCCTGCTGCAAGCACAATAACTGCAAGACCTTTTGAGTTCATCAGAATAAGAAAAGTATTATTTTCATAAAGTGATTTTTGATACTAGCAACCCCCTCACACGCGGGTCAAGCCAGCTCTACGCACCCACGGATAAGCAATTGAATTATAGGTTGATTCATAAAATTTGCTAGATTAATATGGACTATCGAGGAAAGATAAATCGATCGTCCTCAATAACCCCTTAAATCCTTCTTTAAACGAATGAAAGTTGCTTTTACAACATTAGGTTGTCGCACCAATCAACACGACACAGCAGAGATGCAAGTTATTCTTGAAAAAGAAGGATATTCAATAGTTAACTCATCCGAAACTGCAGACGTATACGTTGTCAACACATGCACTGTAACTGCACGAAGTGATTATAGTTCACGACTAGCTGTTAAAAAATCATTAGCTATTAATGAAAATGCTACTGTCGTATTTACCGGTTGTTATGCTCAACTTAACCCTGAAGACTCGGCAAAAATAGAAGGACTTGATATTGTCCTAGGCAACGCAGATAAACTAAAAATTGCAGAAGTACTTAAGACAAAACTAAAAAACGATTCACTTCAAAAAGAATCCGGCCTTGCTGAGATATACATGTCGGATATTCATGCCGATCGAGAATTTCAAACCCTACCTGTCACCCAGTTCCAAGGAAGAACTAAGGCTTTCATCAAAGTACAAACTGGGTGCAATGAAAATTGTTCCTTCTGTACCGTTGTCCGAGCACGCGGGTCATCAGCTAGCGATACAAGAGAAAACATACTAGATAATATTCGGCACGCTATTGATGGAGGTTACAAAGAAATCACACTCACTGGAATTAATCTTGGCACCTGGGGAATGGATTTTCATTCAAAAGAAACTTTTTCTTCATTAGTAGAGGATATAGCCAATATCAATGGCGATTTTCGTGTAAGGCTAAGCTCAATAAATCCCATGGAGATTGATGATCACCTCATTGAGCTTGTTGCACAGCATGAAAAAATCTGTCCACACCTCCATATTCCTCTACAAAGTGGGGACACTGAAATACTTTCTAAAATGAGGCGTAACTACGACGCCAAACAATATGAAAACATAGTAAGACGCGCTGTTGACAGCATTCCATCTCTTGGACTTGGCGCCGATGTGATCGTTGGATTCCCTGGCGAAAGTGAAGAAAATTTCGAGCGAACTCTTAGGCTAATAAAAGAACTACCTTTTTCATATCTACATATTTTTTCCTACTCGCCGCGCTCCGGTACAGAAGCACACAGTTTCAGAAATAATATTAAAAACATCACCAAAAAAGAACGTAATCTCATTCTTAGTGATTTGGTAAAGGAAAAAGCCCACCTATTCCATAAAAGTTTTATTGGGAAAAAAGTTACCGTGCT
>JBGTUV010000199.1:0-2758 GCA_041938985.1 Candidatus Nitromaritima sp.
ATCTAAAATCAAACCCAGCCCAACTTTTGCTACCATACTTTATAAGATTGAAGAAGCGCGTGTCTTAGGCGTCATTAACACACGATCCCAAGCGATTAGCTTTGCAAAAAATATAGTACGTAAGATCCAGAAAGAAACGAATTAATGTCTTTAAACTACAAAACTACAGAGTGGGATAATAAAAAAGTTATTTTGGGAGAAGGCCCCTTAAACTCAGAATTACCCATTAATATTCTAGTTGGTTTTCATGGAGCAGAATCCACACCGGAAAATATGCTGATACACGGAAACCGACTGAAACTAAAAAACACCTTCATGCTATTTCCCGAGGGCCCTGTAGATGCTGGAGAAGGTCGCTGGAGCTGGTGGGTAGATGGCCCTAAACAAAAAGATTCCGTGAATGATTTTTTAAAATTTTCATCTAATATAATCAGCATGGCTCAGGATCATTTGAACAACAGGTTTGAAAATATTGAAACACGTAATTGCCTCTGGGGGTTCTCGCAAGGTGGGGCAGCTGCACTAGTCTTAACCTTGATGGGAACACATTCTTTATACAAGGTTGCATCGGTCTGTGGTTTTCTTCCTGAAGTTCCAGAACAAGAAACGAAGTCTGACTCGCTCGTTCCTATTCTAGGGATTTTTGGAACAAATGATGATGTGGTCCCATCGTTTCTTGCAGAACACGCACTAGAAGAGATGAAAAATAATGGTCATAGTCCAACCCTGAGAGAAACACCTCAGGGTCACGAACTCAACGCAGAAAACCTTAAGGAATTGTGTGATTTCTTTAATTCCTGAGCTCAAGCCTAATCATAAAACCATACAAAATAAGTACTTCCCCTGTTTTCTTCCTTAATAAATTAGTTTGATGAGTTTTATAAAGTTTCTTACTCTATTGACAAATCAAGTACTTCTGATATGGTCTGTGATGAAATTTAATTGATTTATTATTCAGTAAAAGGGAAGACGGTTAGAAACCGTCGCGGACCCGCCGCTGTAACTGGGGACGAAACCTGCACTAGCCACTGCATTTTATTTTTGTGGGAAGGCGCAGGAAGTAGATCGATCCAGGAGCCAGAAAACCTGTCTGAATATTTTTCTTAATCTCTTCGGGCCTCGAGAGGTGATGGGTTATGTAATTTTACCCCACTACCTAAGGAGTGGGGTTTTTTATTGCCTTCCTCCTTTTTTGGAAATATGTAGTTTTCAATTTTTTCCCGAACCAACATTCATAGTTATAAAGGAAATTTAAAAATGCAGTTGTATTATTTAGTTTTTGGTTTGTTTTTTATGTTTTCAAGCAGTGTATCTGCAGTAGAGTTAGAGACAATAAAAGTAACCTCATCCCGCGGCACTTTAACTGCTGAAAATATGCCAGCTTCTCTCTCAGTATTCACCGCAAAAGAAATTGAAAGAAAACAGCATAGAACCGTAAAGGACTTACTCCAAGGTGAATTAGGTTTGCATGCCCCGCAACTAGGGCCTGCAGGTTCACAAACAAGTATTTTTATGCGTGGAGCAGGCTCAGAGTCTACACTTATTGTCATTGACGGAGTTCCCGCAAATTTAGGTACTACGGGGGCATTCGATTTTGGAGATCTTAATCTGGATAATGTTGAAAGAGTAGAGGTTCTCAGAGGTCCACAAAGTATTCAATGGGGTAATAATGCAGTGGGTGGTGTCATCAATATCGTCACAAAAAAAGGGGAAGGCAAACCCACGCACACCCTTTCGGTCGAAGGAGGCTCATACAGGACACATCGTGAATCTTTTCGCAGTTCTGGCTCTATCGATAAAATGGACTACTCCACTTCTGTATCCATGCTGACCAGCCGCGGTTTTTCAACCCTTAATGAACGTAGTGGCGGATCAGAGGAAGATGGCACCGAAAGAAAAACTTTATCTACTCGATTGGGATACGACTTTAACTCAGATACCCGCTTAGAGTTTATTGGACGCTACATCAAAACCAATGATGAAACAGATAGTGTTAACGGTGAAGAAAGCGGTACTGACTATAAAGGGTATTTCAATAATGTTGACGACATTCTAATATCAATGCCTTTTAATAAAAGCTTTGGTCTGAAGTGGGATCTTAAGTTAACTCCTTCTTTCTTATACAATCGAGCAAACACCATTACAGAAAGAGAAAATGATGGGATCCTAAATCGCGTTTACACTTTGGATATGCAAAATAATGTTCAGATAAACCGTGAGGTTTCTGTTTTATTTGGAGCTGAATACCAAAATACCCAAGGTTATAATATTGGTGGGTCATGGAATGCTGATGGATATCAAAAATGGCATGACAATGAAGCTTTGTTTCTTCAAGGTATTTATGAAATTCCCAACCTTATTGTACTAACTGCGGGAGTTCGTCATGATTGGAATACGGCTTTTGATGAATCTACCACGGAAAAGGTTGAGGCCAGTTACCAACTTCCAGAAACTAAAATAAGACTACATGCGGCCTATGCCACTGGCTTTCGAGCGCCCACTTTAAATGATCTGTATGCTCCTCCAGGCTCAGGCTGGACTCGTACCTCTAACCCAACACTAGTTCCTGAAGAAATTAAAGGTTCTGAGTTTGGCATAAAGAATGACTTTATGGATGGACAATTAAAGATGGGGTCCACATTTTTCTATACCGAAACTTCGGCGAGGTTGCGGTCGATCAAACGACCGGTGGAATCATCCGCGTGAATACGAACACGGGCTCGTTCGAGTGCTCTGGTAGCAAGCTCGACTGTAGCGG
>JBGTUV010000200.1:0-2759 GCA_041938985.1 Candidatus Nitromaritima sp.
ACCTGCTGCCCGTTCAAAGACATTTTCCCAGTCAACGGCAAAACTACTCCAAGACGCAATTTATTTTCTTTATTTCCCTCAATTTGTTTTAGCGTGGACTCAAGTGCTAAACGCTCAGACTTCTCTGGGAATAGTTGCAAAAATCTAGTGATTGTTTTTTGCAATTCCTCTAGGTCACGCTCGTCACGATAAATTGAAATCAATCTTAGTAATATTTGGTCTAATGGAAAACCAGAAGAATACATTTTTGAAAACCTGATTAACGTAATCTTATCCAGGTTTTTTATGACAATCTGACGAATCAGCTCTTTTGTCTGATCTTGGATAGTTTTATCTTCACTTTGAAAATAAATCACCTTGAGCTTTTCAATCGCTTTTTTGTAATCAAGACGTTTTTCGTCCAACCGTCCAAGGTATATTTTAGCCTCCCATTTTTTTTTTGCGTCGGGGTGAGAAAACACAATCTCTTTCAAGGAAGCCTCTGCTTCGTCATGCTGCTCAAGTTCGAACAGGCATTGTGCCTGACCAAATTTCGTATCATGAGTCAATTCTAAAGCTGGCGCACGATTCAAAACCATCTTGTAGTAACGCAGAGCCGTCGCACAAGAAAAATTTTTCTGATGAATAGTACCCAATCGATAAAGTGCAGTATTACCACGATCTCCACTTGGTTTCCCATTAAGATAATATTGATAAAGAAGTTGCGCTTTATCAAAATCGCCTGAATAATATGAATGTTCAGCTTCCAAAAAAGGATTAAGAGCGGGGGGGGGTGCGTCACGCTCTTCTGCTCCTACAATAAACGCAAAAAGAAAAACCAAAGAGAAGAAAAACGCTCCACAGAAAAAAGAACTGGCTTTAGATTTCATTGCTAGTGAAGAGTTGAATGATCCTATTTATTTTTATCCCCTTTAGAATCATAGACCTTTGAATACATTTTTAATCGAAGCGCATTAAGTCGGATAAACCCATCCGCATCATCTTGACGATAACCATCTCCTTCTTCAAAAGTAACCACATCCTGATCGTAAAGTGAATTGATCGACTTTCTCCCCTCCACTGTACAACTCCCTTTATAAAGTTTGAGCCGAGCTGTTCCTGTAACTGTTTTCTGAGACTCATCGATCGTCTTTTGAAGAAGAACCCGTTCTGGAGAATACCAGAATCCATTATAAATCATCTTGGCATATGAAGGAATTAAGGAGTCGCGTAAAAACATAACCTCCCGGTCCATGGTAATAGATTCAACTGCACGATGAGCAACATGTAGAATTGTGCCCCCGGGGGTTTCATAAACGCCACGCGACTTCATACCTACAAACCTGTTTTCTACTATATCCACTCGTCCAATACCATTCATACCGCCGAATTCATTTAACTTGGCAAGCAAAGTTGCAGGACTCATTCGCTCACCGTTTACTGCGACGGGGTTCCCTTGTTCATACTCAACTTCTATTGTCGTTGCTTTATCTGGTGCAGACTCAGGAGAGACGCTTAGCATAAACATATCTTCATCAGGAGCAACCCAAGGGTTTTCAAGGTTTCCCCCCTCATAACTAATATGAAACAAGTTACGATCCATGCTGTAAGGCTTATCCTTACTCACTGGAATCGGTATATCGTGATCTCTGGCATAGTCCATAAGGACACTCCTAGAGGTCAAGTCCCATTCCCGCCACGGTGCAATAATTTTAATGTCCGGGTTCAAATCTATATATGCCAATTCAAACCGAACCTGATCGTTTCCTTTTCCTGTTGCACCGTGGGAAACACCGTCAGCCCCACATTTTTTTGCAATGCGGATTTGTTCCTTAGCAATTAATGGGCGGGCGATTGAAGTGCCTAGTAAGTAATTCCCCTCATAAAAAGCGTTGCCGCGAAGCATGGGAAACACAAAATCACGAACAAACTCTTCTTTCAAGTCTTCAATGTAAACTTCGCTCGCACCTGTTGCGAAGGCTTTTTCACGGACAGGATCAAGTTCCTGTCCCTGACCAACGTCAGCAGCAAATGCAACAATTTCGGCATCGTATTTCTCTTTGAGCCACTTGATAATCACCGAAGTGTCCAACCCTCCGGAATATGCTAGTACTATTTTATTTACTTTTATCATAAGTCCGCTCTATTTTATTGAAGATGCTGCAACGCAAAACCAAATCATAAAAACTTTCGAATTAAAAACATAACCAACCGTTACTTCAAGCGATACACATTTCAACAAAGTAGCAATTGAACGAAAATCGCAACATCCCTATCGGAGGTTTACCCCGAGTAAAGGTGCTTCTCTCTAAACCTAATCTTATAATATTAAGAAAATTATTTCTGAAGCCACCTAAGCATCACAAGAAGGATCTAATTCTATCATCCAATTCAGCTTGATCTTTAGAAAAAGATTGTAAAGCAGACTGGGTCATAAGGTCATCCAGGGCAATTTCCTGCGACCACTCGTCCAGTACCGGTATTTTCCCTAGATCGAGTATTTTCTTAAGTTGTGCGGGTGAAAAAGGGTAAAACAAGTCAACATTTCGCTCTCGGCAAAACAACTCCATCTTCTCTCCAGACATGCAATCCAAATTAGTATTGGCAAGAAGCTCATTTACAAACTGAACGAACGTATCGGGTACTTCCCACAATTTGGAAAACCGAAACCCCTGAGGATGGCTGAAGTCAATCCCCGGTTGAATATCTTTTCCGATATTACTTTTTATGGAACCGACAAGATGTTTCATTTCCAGAAACTCCTCCATAGCAGTAGGAGG
>JBGTUV010000201.1:0-2751 GCA_041938985.1 Candidatus Nitromaritima sp.
GTATTATGGAGTTGAAGTGAATTGGAATATTCTGATCGGATTCCCAGGAGAAACTAATGAAGATTACCGCCAGCAAATCCAGTTGGTTAAACTTTTGTTGCATTTGCCGCCACCTGAATGCGTTGGCGATCTTTGGTTAGAAAGATTCAGTCCCTATTATACCCGGCCTGAGGAATACGGAGTTACGATAACAGGACCGGGTGAGGCCTATCCTTATGTTTACGATTCAGAGGATGTCGACTTATTTAGAATTGCTTATGATTTTGAGTTTACTACCCAAAATGAAATCGATCCGGCACTAAAAAAGGAGTTAACCGAGACCGTTCAAAAGTGGAAAGCAAGGCATCAATCTGATGACTTACCTTATTTATTTTTTACAAAATCAATGAACTTCGTGACTGTCTATGATGATAGGTCGATTGGAAACCCAAATAAAAATCGTTTTGAGGGGGCCCCCGCCTGGATCATAGTTTTTTGTAATGAATCACCCAAAACCATGGATCAAATCAAAAAACATGCCCAAGGGTTGGGTGCAGAAGAGGCTGCGGCCGAACAAGGGGTTTTACAGCTGGAAAAAATGGGCATCCTGTATGGCGAAAAAGGAAAGTACTTGACCCTTGCGTTACCTCACAACGCAAACCTATAGACGAAGCCGAATGATTGGTGAAACCTGTCATGTGGCGAATTCTTACATTCCCGTCTTTTATAAGTGCCCTGGGCTCTCTTTTTTCAAAATACTTCGTCAGTTTTGTGGGGGGAGTAAATTTGACAGAAGAGAGAGGAGGCTTTATAATTTCAGACCTTAACCCTTAAAAACAATTAGTTGGCTTCTAACTCATCAATCGATTCTTTTGGTTGTGGTCTAGGAGTTTTTTTCATACTTGAATCAATCATCAAAAGGCAAGAGTCCAATGGCGGAAATTGAGGAAGGAAGGAAGTTTGAAAAAATTGCGTTGGATTATTTGAAGCAGAATAATCTTTCAGAGGCAGAATCTAATTTTCTTCAGGCTCTAGAGCATATGAAGCAGTCTGGAGACGAGGAGGGTCAGGCGTATGTGCTAGGGAACCTTGGTAACCTTTGTTTTCAAAGTCGTCGACTGGACAAGGCCGAGGAGTACTATGGCAAAGCGTTGACATATATGGAAAAGGTAAATGATCTTCGAGGAATCGAGAGCTCTCTAGGTAATCTGGGGAGTGTTTTTTTCTATAAGGGTAGCCTGGATGAGGCGGAAGAAACTTATAAAAAAGCTTTGAAGTTTCTTGAAGAGGCTAACGACTCGGAAGGCCAGAGCATTTACAACGAAAACTTGGGAAACGTTTACCTCAAGAAGGAGGACTTGGCAAAGGCAGAAGATTATTTCAACCGTGCAAAAACTTTACTTGATTCTGAGAAGGATAAAGACCGAGTCAAGGAGGTTGAAGACAAGCTAGATTCTTTGCAAAAACGACCTAAATACGTGGAAGGTAAGGAAGAAAATTTACTCAAAGAAATAGAGTCCTTGGAAAAGGGAGGGAAAAAACGTGAGGCTTTATCCAAGTACCAAGAGCTTGAAGAACTTTACTACCAAGGAGGGAACATAGGTAAAGCGGCGGATACGATTTCTAAATCCATTGAGTTGTTCGAAGAGCTGGGGGATAAAAACTCAGCGGGAATATGCATGGGTAACTTGGCTGGGATTCTCCTTCAACTTGGATATTCCGGTCAATCGGAACAATTTGATAAAGCTGAAGAATATTGTAAACGTGCGTTGGACATCATTGGTGGAGAGAAAGACAAACGTCGGCAATCGTATTTATTGGGTAGCTTGGGTAATATTTATTTGCATAAAAAAGACTTGGATAAAGCATGGGATAGCTACAACCAGTCTTTGGGGTTAATGGCAGAGTTGGGAGATGTTTTAGGGGAGGCCCGAGGTTATTCTAATCTGGGTAACGTGAGATTGTTGCAGGAAAATTATGATGATGCTCGGATTCAGTTCGAAAACTCACTAGAACTCATGGAACAGTTGGAAAACAGACCTGGCATAGCTCAGCAATGTGAGTCCTTGGGTGATATTCATTTAAAGCAGGGTAATCTGCAAGGCGCAGAGGTCTATCTTAGCCGAGTTATTGCATTATGCGAGGCCATGCAGGATACGAAGGGATTGCAACAGGCTCAAGATAAACTCGTCTACCTCATGGGGAAACCCGAGTATATAGATCGTCGACAAGGGGAATTGTTGAGTGAACTTAAAAAACCTGAGTTGGAGAAAGACGATCAATCTCGATTGGCGGTTCTGAGCGAATTGGGCAATCTCTATTTTATGGCAGGGAACATAGACCAGGCAGAATCAAGAATGCGGGAAACAATAGACCTGCAAGAAAAACTTAAAGATGAGACAGGGCTTGATTCTACCTTAGAGAATTTAGGAAGTATTCTAAAAGAAAAAAATGATCTCGAGGGTGCTGAAAAATGTTTTAGCCGTGCTATGGGGATTAAAGAAAAACAAAATGATACCCAAGGATTAGCGGAGCTCTATGGGAACCGAGTTAATGTGCTTTTGATGCTCGGCAAGCTTGATGAGGCAAAAAAAATCATCGAGGATTCTATGCGTGCTAACAAGAAAAACGGAAACGAAATCGGATTGATGAATGATTACCGGAATATGGGTAACCTAAGCATGCAAAAGACAGATTGGGGCAATGCAGATAAATTTTATAAGAATGCGCTAGAGATAAATAATAAGACAAATAATCGATATGAAATTTCCG
>JBGTUV010000202.1:0-2689 GCA_041938985.1 Candidatus Nitromaritima sp.
AGTACCAGGAGATAATACTGCGTTACAGCCGATTTCGACGTTGTCACCTATGATTGAGCCAAGCTTGGAAAGCCCGGTTGAAATTAGTTTATTTTCTATGGATATCTCAATATCGTTGATAGTATCGTTCATCTTTTCTTGTAACCCACGAAACTGAACGTTAGCAAGCCGTGAACCCGCTCCCATATTGACATAACTTCCTAAAATGCTATCGCCAATGTAGTTAAAATGGCCCGCTTCCACATGATTCATGAGTATGGAGTTTTTAATTTCTGTGCAGTGACCTATCACACAACTATTTCCTACCACGACATTACCCCTTAGGTATGATCCCTGACGAATGTCATTATCTTTTCCTATGACTGATGGGCCTTTGATGATAGCGGTAGGCTCTAAAACGGTTCCACTATCAATTCTAATCTCAAGTGCCTGGGATATGATAGGAGTTTCAAGTTTTATCCAGCGTTTCACAACGATGCTCTTAACGGAACTACTTGCGTCAATTGTAAGGCCGGAAACGGATTCGATAGCGTCACCTGTAGCGTCTTCCGCTAATATTCTGGTGATAACTTTATCAAGGTTTTTAAGGGGATCCCAAACTTGTTTGATATTTTTAAAAATATCATTATATGCAAAGTTGTTTAGTTGCGGGAAATAGGTGTCTGAAAAATGCCTCATGATGCTAAGTGCAAAGAGAAAGTAGAGTCTTTCATGCTTACCCCTTGAAGATAACGGTTGTTTGTGGGAGAAACAATCTTTTGTGTTCCCATGGAGCTTAAAAAAATTCTATTTTAACTATTCTGTTTCTTTATAGATAGGTACCATTTCCCAAGGGTAGTAAGGGCATGACCATCCTTGGTTAGTCGAATTAGGCCCTGTTTCGCCATTTCTGAAAGAACCCTTTCTCCTGCATGTTTTTTTAATTTTAGCTTAGTATTTGAAACAGATCCATGAATTAGTTGGTTGAGAACATCCTCCTCTAATTTGCAAAGGTGGTTTTCAAAATCCTTCATAGAAGAGAATAATATTTTAATACATTCTTCACCTATGGACTTCAACTTCGCAGCACTCCTCGTCGTCCCTCTCAAATTAACTCCTATTTTATTTTCAGTTCCTGAGTTGCGGACAAAAACGGCGGCGTTCTCACTTTTTTTTGAACCAAGTGCAATGTACAACATGTCAGGCTCTGCACTAAAACTGGTGAGCCGAGGACTAAAGCCTTTGTTCCGAGCTTCCTGATATATGGATGTTTTTACTTGGTTCCATAATTGTGAATTTTTATGGAAAAGTTTTTTGTTCACATAGTAGGTATAGAGAGTTTGTTTATACCCTGGGGGAAACGGTCGAGTCAGATTAGCAAAATAGGTCCGCGTTGGTTTTGACCCTAATAAAACTTGGGTGGCAACGAATGTGTTTATCGCACTTTTGACTCCATTGCCAAAAAAAACCGGCACTTGTATTTCATTTTCGAGAGTGAGGTAGCCTTCAGTGATACAGTGTCCCGTTTCCTCGCTACCAATAGCAAAGAGGCCATTTTTTTCACTATTAGCGATATGCCCTTCGCCTTTCTTGATTTTCAAAAATTGGTTCAACTCTAACTCGAGTTCTTCTACCTTTAAAACGTTTAGAGAATCTTTATTTTGAATATTTTTCCATTTTTCTAGTATGCTGGCTGCTAATACTTTCGTTCCTTTTAATTTTTTCGCCGCACGAATTTTTTTTTCCGCTGTAAGCAAGGCAATTTTTAGCAAAATCCATTTATCTCCCACAGGTGTGAGCACGGGGAGAAAGCCCATTTTTCTAGCTGCGACCGATGTATTAAAGTCACTTTCAACCGTGTTAATGTACCTGGTTCCTTTGTATCGTTTGGGGTTAGAGGTTATGAGGTGTTTGGCTTGAAAGAAAGCAGTCTCGTCTCCGCTCATAATAATCAAGGCGTCTCTAAATGCATCATAATCCAGTCGATAGAATCGATCTCCATCGGCATCAAAAATAGCTCCACAAATTTTTTTATCTCCCTTAGCAACCAAAGTTCTATTTTTTTGGCCAAGGTCCAACAACTTTGTAACAGCCAAATGTTTTGAAAATATCCCAGTTCCTTTCTCGGTCATCTCTCTTGTTATTATGGCTTTATCCTCTAAGTCAGCCACGCCACTTTTTAGATTTACATCGCCGTTTAACTTGGAATTTACTTCTATTACATTTCCGAACCCGATTTGATGAAATATTTTTGCTGCGATTTCAGAAAGCGACCCGTTAGCGGCATCGACTACTAAGGTAATATTTTTAAAAAGGTTCTTCTCAAATTCTGGTGGGATCCATGTGTTTTTTGGCGCGAGAGAAAAGTTATGAAACAATTCTAAGGCCTCTTTTCGAGAGTCAATACGTTTTCCCTTAAGAGTAAGTTTTCCTAGAGTTGAAGGTTCTACTTCAAGGACAGCATGCGTCAAGATTAAATCATTATCAGGTAGTAGCTTTAGCCCTTTAAAAGAAGAAAAAATTTTAATTTAAAATTATTTAAAAAATTTAAAAAAATTCAACTTCCTATATAATATAAAAAGAAAAAATCACAATTTATTTTAAAAAATAATTAAATATCTTAAAAATTTTTTTAATTTTATTTTAAAGGATTATAATTTATTATGCCTATATATCATTTTAAAAAAATAATTGTAAAATTTATTTCATA
>JBGTUV010000203.1:0-2636 GCA_041938985.1 Candidatus Nitromaritima sp.
AAGATTATTCCTCATACAATACAACCATGCACTTTAAGGAACAAATTACCCACGGGTCAGATTTGCGCTATTAGTAGAACTACCCCTAAGTCTGAGTATTAAATAATTGGATGATTAATCATACTCCAAAACCCATTGTTTTTAAATACTTTTTATGGTATTTGCTTGTTCGTGTGCGAAAAGAATGATTCCAATTTACAAAAATATACAAAAACCGAGGACTAATATTGCATTCCGAGTTATTTGTAGATACCTCGCCAGAGGTATATTCACAAAATAATCCTTATGTTAGGATTGGGCAGTCCGCAGGAAAAAACGGGATAAAAGATGATGGTTTATTTGATTACCGTTAATCTTCTGATTAATGTTGTTTGATCTTGTTCTTTGCCTTGTATTGAAGGGGCCTTAAAAATAATGTCTAAGAAAAATAAATATGGTGGGCTGGTCGAAAGCGGAATTATTTCCGAGGAGGATTTGAATTCTGCGATATCGAAGGCAAGTTCAGAAAACAACGACATCGAAAATATATTTTTAAATGAAATGAAACTAAGTCGAGAGGATATCGGAAAGTCTCTCGAGCATTTCTACAATGTCCCCTACCAAATGTATGATGGTTCGAATTTACCGGACAGTATGTTTTCTGGTTTGAATAAAAACTTTCTAAGAAGAAACAATTGGGTTCCTTTGGCGGATGAAAAGGATACAGCCATTATTCTTATAGATGATCCATCCGATGAGGATAAAATAGACAATATTCCTCAAAAATTTTCCAAAAAAAAGCTTGAACTTCGCGTTGGATTAAAATCTGACATTCACGATTTTCTGAGTAATGCGTTGAACGGTGATAAAGATGCCGGTCAAGTTGACGGTAATGGGGTTGAAAGCAGTGTTGCGGCATTAATTTCAGAATTAAAGGAAGAACAATTCCATTCAGCTGCGGACGCAGATGAATATGACGAAGTCACCAAACTCCATGAAGCGAGTAGTGCCATCGTTAGGTTGGTCAATAAGATTTTGACCGATGCACACCAACAGGGTGCCTCTGATATTCATTTCGAACCAGGTGTCGGGAAAAAGAAGATGAGCATTCGTTTTCGTAAAGACGGCGTTTGCAAGGTTTATCAAACAATTCCGTATCTATATAAGTTTGCCATTATTTCCAGAATAAAAATTATGGCCAAACTGAATATTGCAGAAAAGAGACTACCCCAAGATGGGAAAATTTTAATGAGGCACAAACAAGGGCAAATAGAATGCCGTGTGGCAACGTTGCCCACTGTGGGTGGAAACGAAGATGCAGTCGTTCGGATTCTGGCAGATAGTAAACCTATTGCAATAACGAAGATGAACTTTTCAAAGCGTGACCTGGGTCTAATTCAAGAGAAGGTTAAAAAACCTTATGGGTTAATATTGGCAGTAGGCCCGACCGGGTCAGGGAAAACCACAACTCTTCATTCATGCTTGGGTTCAATTAATACACCGGACAAGAAAATATGGACTGCTGAAGACCCCGTAGAAATAACTCAGGAAGGTTTGCGACAAGTTCAAATGCTTGACAAAATTGGCCTGAATTTTTCTACGGCGTTGAGATCGTTTTTGCGAGGTGATCCTGATGTTATCATGGTAGGTGAAATGAGAGATGCTGAGACGTGTTCAATTGCTCTTGAAGCATCTTTGACCGGTCACCTTGTTTTTAGCACACTCCATACAAACTCAGCACCAGAAACGATAGTCCGCCTCGTTGATATGGGGATGAATCCACTCCACTTTGCTGACGCGTTGTTGTTGGTGATTGCCCAAAGGTTAGTTCATACCCTGTGTAAAAAATGTAAGGAAGGCTATCATCCAACGCGGGAGGAATTTGATTTGCTGGTAGAAGAATATGGAACAGAAGAGTTTTCTTCCCTTGGTATTAAATATAAAGATAGTTTGATGTTGAAACGACCCGTAGGTTGTAAAAAGTGTGAAGAGACTGGTCTTGCTGGTCGTACCGGGCTTTACGAAATCTTAGAGGGGACACCTGAACTTAAAAGCCTCGTAATGAAAGGTGCCACGGTTGAGGAATTAAGGAAACAGGCGATCTCGGATGGTATGACTACCCTGAAACAAGACGGTATTCAAAAAGTCTTTAAAGGAGAGTGCGACCTTAAGCATGTTAATGCTGTTTGTCTCCTTTGAGAATTTAACTTTCACCTATTCAATAGCAAACAAAAAAACTTTTATTATTTTTTGAAAACGTGGGCACCCACCAAAGAACTTTGCTTGAGAGTAAAGTGTATTCCTTTTTCAGGATACCGAGCAATTGAAGGATCTATCGATTGGGGCACCCCAAGCTTATCTATTAAGACGCTGACTTTTTCGCCTATTTTGATTCCTTTTGCGAACTCGCCTTTAAATTGTTGCGACACTTCCATGGTTTCTATTCTTTTTTTTCCATTCAGGATATAAATTGTAATGCCATGATCCAGATATTCTATAGACATGCTGTCTAATTTTGGCTCGATTCCACGTTTTACTTTTAAAGATTTTGGATGATATAAAACATCAAATGGTACACCTACTTCTTTTGGAAATCTTTCTGAATATTCCTCAATAAATCCAGGAGCTGAGCCAAAAACCTCATCAATAAAATATAC
>JBGTUV010000204.1:0-2617 GCA_041938985.1 Candidatus Nitromaritima sp.
AAGCATTAATGAGATCGGTAATGGTAGAGCATTTTATATAAAAATACAGTAAAGAGTATGAGAGCAAAGGTTGCCTTTTGCCACCCCAGATGCCACCCCAAACAAAAAATGGGCTACGGCCTAAACCGTAACCCATTGTTTTAAATGGTCGGGATGAGAAGATTTGAACTTCCGACCCCCTGACCCCGAGTGAGGGGGTATTGAAAAGAAATGAAACGCTAAGAAAAGCTAATACCCTTATTTAAAGGCTTAAAATAAGCCTAATACCTCATCATATCATTCCTTGAGTTTTCATAGTATTTCGTTTAAAATGCCACCCAGAGTGCCACCCCAGATTAAAATGGTAATCCCTAGTTTCTCTTCTTTCCTCCAAAGCACACAATTCTATGAAGCTCACCGATGCCAAAGTAAGAAGTTTAAAAGCCAAAACAAAGCGTTATGAGGTTTGGGAAACAGGCCGTAGCGGATTTGGCCTTCGTGTTTCTGCCTCTTCTAATAAAAGTTGGTTTTATTTTTATCGATTTGAAGGAAAGAATCGACGAATGACCCTTGGTGTCTACCCTGAAATGACTGTAGAGAAAGCCCACTCTGCACACGCAAAAGCAAGAGAACAACTAATCAAAGGAATTGATCCTAATGAACTATTAATCCAATCCAATATTGAACACAGAGGTTCTCCGACAGTCAGCCAACTGGTGAATGAATATATTGAGAAATGGGCAAAACCGAGAAAGAGGACGTGGGAAGAAGATGCCCGAATGTTGTCCAAGGATGTCATTCCTCAATTTGGAAAACGAAAAGCTAAAGATATAAAACGAAGAGACATTGTTCTTCTCATGGGTGAGATTGTAGAGCGAGGCTCTCCCATTACAGCAAACAGAACTTTAAGAGTAATAAAAAAAATGTTTTCCTTCGCAGTCAAGCGAGGGGTGTTAGATGCCAGCCCCTGTATGGAGATTGATCCGCCTGCCAAAGAAAATCAACGAGAGCGTGTCCTAACTGAAGAAGAAATTAAAATGTTCTGGTTTGGGCTCGACAAAGCAAAAATGTCCGATGCTACTAAATTAGTTTTAAGGTTATTACTAATTACAGCTCAACGAAAAGGTGAAGTTTCTCAAGCTGAGTGGTCAGAGATTGATTTGAAAATATGTGGTGGACGATTCCAAAAGAAAGGTCTAAGAACGAACGAATCCATAGAGTCCCATTATCACCGATGGCACTTGATATTTTTAGACAAGCAAAAGTACGTTTAGGAGACTCAAAGTGGGTGTTCCCTTCAAGCAAAGGCCAGCCTATAACACCAAGGTCTATAAGCAGAGCAATTAGAAATAATTCAGAGAAAAAATCTAGTGACAATCGTAAACATACGCCTCCATATGGTGACTTTTTTAAAATTGATCACTTCACGCCACATGATTTAAGAAGAACAGCAACTAGCATGATGACAAGTGCTGGAATTTCGGAATTTGATGTCTCAAAAGTTTTGAACCACACCGTTCAATCAGTTACAAATAAACACTATAATCACTATAGCTATGACAAAGAGAAGCAAAAGGCTCTGGGAATTTGGGAAAGAAAGTTAACGACTATTCTAACTGGAAAGTCTTCAGTTAAAGTCATTCCATTGAGGAGGTGAGGGTAATGAATGAATCTAGTTATCTAACTCTACTTGGAAAACTTGAGCATTCTGATAGTTGGGGATTTGGTGATGCATTTGAACTTCTCTGTTTTCACACCCGTGTTTTTGCAAATGCATTTGACTCAGGAAGGGAACAATTTATAAAAATAGATATGGCTCTTAGGGATGTCTGGACCACGATGGAAGATGCTATAAGCGAAGGAAAGATTCGGGTTACAAGTGGGGAGTTAAATAAAATTAGTAAAGGGCCGTTATTTACTGAAAACTCTAATATAGTGGCGATAGATAAGAAGAGTTTTCTTTCTTGGTATCGCAGGGACAAAGAAAAGATCGTTCAGTATCTAGCCTGTGTCGATCTAAAAATCTATCAGGAAGAGTTCTTGGATCGATTATCAAAAACGGAACCGCGTAAAACACCTCATCCGATAACTGGCAGAGACAAAATGGATCGTCTTCGTGAAGACTATAGTTCTTCCGTCGCTAAAAAATTAAAAGATAATCCTAAATTACAGTTTCCTGATTTTAAAAGTGACTATGGATTACAAAAATTAATCCGTGGTAGTGGACTACCAGAAAAGAAACACCCGAAAGACTCAACTCTGCAACAATGGATTAGAGATACTAGAAAAAAAGTTGAGGCAAAACCAAAGTCTGGGAAACCATCAAAAAAAGTAAAGAAACACCGTTAACCCCCCTCCCTAAACTATGAGTCATCGTAAAAAAGTGTGATTCATAATTCCCGTTTCAGCCGCATTTAAAACCTCTTAAACCCTCAGTCACCTTCGAAACCCTCGGTCAAGTGTTAACTCATATTTTCATTTGGTTTCTTCAGGTTTAAAATACGAATATAAGTAACTGTTTAAAGGAATTGATATGCGCATTCTGAACAGCAACGAAGTGGTTAAAAAAATCGGCTTGAGCAAGGTGACGATCTGGAGGATGGAACGGGCCGGATTATTTCCTAAGCGGATCAATCTT
>JBGTUV010000205.1:0-2571 GCA_041938985.1 Candidatus Nitromaritima sp.
CAAAAATATAGGGGTTAATAGTGAATAGATCAATCAGATTATAGCAGGCCATCAAAAGATTCAAATTGGATTACAAATACTTAAAAATTAATTCTCACGGCTATGAGCAATTCATCTCAATATGAGAATAACTTACATTAATAAAACAATAAATACTAGAAATATGCACTAAGCAACTTAAAGTTAAGGAGTTATTTTAATAGAAAAATTTGCCCGCATCAAAAAAACAAGGGAAGAAAATACCTATATTGAGAATAAAAAAGGCCAAAATAAATAAATAAAAAATAAATAAAAAATACAAAAAAAAAATAAATAAAAAAAATATTGCAATTATTAATCTTGCAGATCTAGAGCTTTTTTTGAAAAATAAAAAAATTAAATCAGGAGATGACCTGTCTCTTAAATTGCTGGTTGCCGACCCAAACCGCAATCCAGTTCAAGAAGGAGAAATTAAAGTAGATATTCTTAAAAAGGACTGGAGTTATATTCGACAACGTAATAATGATGGCGAGGTATTTTGGACTTATAAAAAGTTCTGGAAAAAATTTCTGGTTACAAAAACGTCTTTAAATGAGGGCTTCGCCGATTTTAATTTTGACGGTGGTCTAAGTGGCGACTACATTCTTAAATTCACCTATTCCAATGGCAAAAACACATATATTTCAGGAATTAGCTGCGAGGTGAAAGGGGGTTATTATTCCTACGAGTATATGAATCGTGATACTCCCTACGATAAACTTCCTATTTGGTCAGAAAAAGACAGTTATCAACCCAACGATCAAGCTTTAATCAAAATTCAGTCTCAAAAAAAATCGTCTTCCTACTTATTAACTGTTGAAAGGGAAGGAATACTTGATCACCAGGTATTTACATCGGACGAAGCAGGCAACATCAGTTTTCCCATCCAAGAAAGTTACTCTCCAAACGTTTATGTTTCTATTCTAGGTGCGGTTCCAAGAAAGCACTTTCCATTTTATAGAAGAAGCATTGATGACGGCGCCCCTACATTTGAGTTTGGAACTGTTAAGGTTCCCGTTGTAAAGGGAGCCGTTTTACTTAACATTGGAATCAACGAAACAGAAGTATCACTTAAAAAAAATCCGCAGTCACCGGTAACACTTGATCTTTCCGTCAAAGATATCCATGGGCAGGGAAAACAAGCAGAACTTGCTGTAGGGGTCGTTGATGAAAGTGTGCTTGCACTCACAGGATTTAAAACGCCTAAGTTGAGTGAATTGAACCGTTTCACCGTCCCGCTTAGTGTTGGAACCCAGGACATCAGGCGAATGCTAGCGCATCAAACACCATTCTCAAAAATAAGGAACAATCCGCTGACAGGCGGAGGCGGGTTAGAAAATTCAACTCTTGAAAGCGTAACAGCAAGGGAAAACTTTGTTCCCGTTGCGTATTTTAATCCGGCTGTTGTAACAAATACTGAAGGCAAGGCACAGGTAAGCTTCGTGCTTCCCGATAATATTACTTCCTATAGGATTTACGTGATTGCTAATGATAAAGGAAGTGGGTTCGGCAGCGCTGAAAGAAATCTGATTGCAACAAAGGAATTTTATATTGAACCCGGACTGCCCCGGTTTCTCACCGTCGGAGATAAATTACGATTTCCCGTAGCCGCATTTAACAAGTCCTACCGAACACTGGATGCGGATTTAATGTTGAACTCCAGTGAACACCTGAGTTTGAGTTCTTTAAATAAAACAAGCCCGATTCAATCCAAAAACAGTCACACGTTTACAGTAGATGGAGAAGCCTTGAGCACCGGTTCAGCAGAGGTTTTATTCTCGAGCTCGGCCAACGATAAATCCGATTCAGTAAAACTAAAAATTCCTGTTAATTCCAGTCACACATTGGGAACGGAAATCTTACTGGGTTCTTTTTCAAATTCATCAAAAGTCATGCTTCCACTTCCAACAGAGTTGTTAAATAAACACAATCACGAGTTAACAAAAAGTTCTATGATTAACCTGACTGTATCTTCAAACCCCTTCATTAAACTAACGGGTGGCCTTTTGTACCTTCTGCAGTATCCGTATGGGTGCGTGGAGCAAACAAGCTCCAAGGTTTTACCATTGGCGGCTTTAAGAGGACTCATTGAAAAAGGGTTGATTCCTGATATCAGGACTGCGCAGACAGATAAGTACTTAAGAGCGGGTGTTACCAGGCTTCTTAAAATGCAGACAGAGTCGGGTGGCTTTGGCTACTGGCCCGGCAACAAGTCCCCTCACCGAGCAGGAACCCTATACGCCATGGCCGCTCTGAGTATCGCAAAGGAAAACGGTATGAATGTTCCTGACCAGCCCTTTGCAAAAGGATTAAATTATATTTCAAATAGTATTAATAATGACGATCTCAATCCAAACGAGACAGCATTTGCCGCTTATATACTTGCTATGAATGATTCGCTCGATGAGGAATTCTTTTTTAAATCACAATATCAAAAAGCTTTCAAAAACGTTTTTGGTAGTACCTTAATTGTTGATGATATTAATGTAGCTCGTAAAGTTGGCATAGGAACTATTAAAATAGCAACATTAGAAGGAAATATCGTTGAAGCAA
>JBGTUV010000206.1:0-2562 GCA_041938985.1 Candidatus Nitromaritima sp.
GAATTAATAGATAATTTATATAAATCAGCAAATCTAGGAATGGGTATTAAAATTGAAAAAAGTTAGCTTAAAAATAAAAAATATAAAAATAATTTATTTATAAAAGCCATTGAGCAGTCTGGTAAAAAATTATCAGAAAAATTAGTTTCACAGATCGGGCAAGGTCCTGTTGAGCTTGATTTGGTTAGGTCGGGACTCGACGATACAATGCGGAACGCCTTCCAGGAAATTCGTGAACGTTACTGGAAAGAAAAGAAGGTGAAAAGTTATCGAACGTCGGCGATGTCAATCTCTATAGAAAAAATTTATGAGCGTTATAGTATCATGGGTATCTATCCGTAATAATTTTTACAGGCATTGCTAGTGTCGCTGGAATTAGTGGTATATTGACCCCCCGGTGGTTTTTTGTTTAAAACTTTTTAAGGACCAGCATGCCCGACCCTCAAGACAACTTCCAGTCTCAGTATGAACAAAGCGGTGTTTCTAGTCGAGGAGCAGAGGATGCGCTTTCCGGACTTTTGAAACATGTTCTTCCTACGAGAAAATTTAGTAAACGTTTTCCTTTAGCAGCCGATATCGGATATTTTGCAAACGTTATAAATATTGGTGGCGGGCAAGGTATCGCTTTTGGTACTGATGGTGTTGGGACCAAGATTATTATAGCTGAACTTATGGATCGTTACGACACGATTGGTATTGACTGCGTGGCCATGAACGTTAATGACCTGATTTGCGTTGGCGCGAGACCGGTGAGCATGGTTGATTACATTGGTTGTTCGTTTACCGATGCAAGAATATTTTCAGAAATTGGAAAGGGTCTCGCCGAGGGGGCTAGGCAGGGAGAGATCAGTATTTCTGGTGGTGAAATTTCTCAGATCAAAGAAATTATCAATGGCGTGGATCTCATTGGTGCATGCATAGGACACGTTTCGATTGATAAAGTTAATACAGGAAAAGATATCCAGCCGGGTGATATGATTGTTGGTCTTGCTTCAAGTGGAGTGCACTCAAACGGGCTGACTCTGGCGCGGAAAATTTTACTTGGTGAAACGCGGGAAGAGCAAGAAAAGAATATCAAGAAATTTGAAGAGCGGCTTGGGCGTACCCTTGGCGAAGAATTGCTAGAACCTACTCGCATCTATGTGAAACCGATTATGGAAATACTTGGTGAGGGCATTGACCTTAAAGCAATGGTTCATATAACAAGTGGGGGCTATAGCAATCTGAATCGTGTGGAAAATGATAACATTCGTTTCGTGATTGATCCGTCGCCACCTGTCCCCGAGGTATTCAAACTTATTCAGGAAAGAGGTGAAGTTTCTGATGCGGAGATGTATGAGGTATTCAACATGGGAACTGGATTTATTGTTATTGTGAATGGAATGGAAGAACTAAATAAAATATCAGCAATTTGTAAAAAATATGGCGTAGTTGCTCAAATGATTGGGTGTGTCGAATCTTGTCAGGGAAAAGAAGTTACCATTCCGGAATTTGACCTGATAGGTAGAGGACAAAAAATTACAAAAATCAAATAGTCTGTGAACTGTTTCCGTATAAATAAATATCCTAAGATATGGGGGAGGTTTAGAAAGTTTTACTTATAAAATTGTTGTTAGACAAACTTCGCGCAGAAAACCAAAAAAACTGCAACTGGACTGATATAGCGGATGAGAAATCCCCATACATGTCCCCAATGAAATTTTGTTTCATATTTTTCAATTTCTTCTTCCGCAGATTTTGTTCCCCATACCCAACCGACAAAAATTGCTGTTAGCATTCCGCCTAATGGTAATAGGTAGTTAGAGGCAATATTATCGACGTGGTCAAAAAAATTCATATCAAATAGTTTGGCCTCTGAAAGCACTCCAAAAGACAAACCAGAAGGTACTCCGAAAGCAAAGATAGTGACAGACGTAACAAGCACAGCTTTTTTTCTGTCCCATTTTCTTTGGTCGATAAAGTAGGCCACTACTACTTCCAAAAGGGATATTCCCGAAGTTATTGCTGCGATGGCAAGCAAAGTAAAGAAAATGATTGAAACCAGATTGCCAAATGGCATACCCACAAAAACAGCCGGCAAAACGCTAAACACAAGACTAGGCCCTTCTGTTGGCTCGAGTCCCATGGCGAATACTGCAGGGAAAATAACCATACCGACCAGTAGTGCGATTACAGTGTCAAAGATAACCACATACACCGTTGCGGAGGTTAAGTTTTCTTGTTCAGGAAGGTAGCTTCCATAAGTGAGCATGCAGCCCATGCCAAGGCTGAGTGAAAAAAAGGCCTGTCCTAATGCGATTAAAATTGTTTGAGGGCCAATTTTACTAAAGTCTGGTTTTAAGTAAAATTCAATACCTTCCATTGCACCTGGGAGTGTCAATGCGCGAAACATAAGAAAGATAAGGATAATCACCAGGGTTGGCATCAGAACTTTGCAGGCCTTCTCAATCCCACCGTGAATACCGCGTAAAACAATGCCAACGCAAATTGCCATGAAAAGAGCGTGATAAAAAAGAACTTCCCATGTATTAGCAATAAAGGAGCCAAAAAATTGTCCCGCTT
>JBGTUV010000207.1:0-2552 GCA_041938985.1 Candidatus Nitromaritima sp.
GATAGATGTTCTTCTTTGTACAACAATAATTGAATCTGGTCTTGACATACCGTCAGCCAACACAATTATTATTAATCGAGCGGATCAGTTTGGCCTTGCTCAGCTCTATCAATTAAGAGGTAGAGTGGGCCGTTACAAGCATCAAGCCTATGCTTACTTGCTTATTCCGGGAGCACTTGCTATCAGTTCTGAGGCTAGACAGAGACTGAATGCAATAGAAGAGCTAAGTGAACTGGGAGCAGGATTTCAACTGGCAGCTCGCGATATGGAAATCCGGGGAGTGGGGAATATGCTTGGGCGTAATCAATCTGGCCACATCGCCTCTATCGGGTTTGATCTTTATTCGAAGTTAATAGAAGAAACAGTTAAAGAGTTGAAAGGTGAAGAGGTTCAGAGACAATTTATCGATCCAGAAATTAATTTACAGGTAAAAGGTTATATTCCTAAGAATTATATTCCTGATTTGAACCAAAGGCTAGACGTGTATCGTAGACTTCAGTTGTTAGATACTCTGGACGATTATAATGCAATCAATCGTGAAATGATTGATCGGTATGGGAGGTTTCCGGAATCTATTGAAAAACTGCTATTTTTAGTTGAGATTAAAACTATTTGCAGAATACTACATATCAAAAGAGTGTATATTGTTAATGGTGATGTTCGCTTTGATGTCGAGCGGACCACACCTATTTCTCTGGTTGAAATCTCTGGAAGTCTTGAGGCAGGATTTGTATTTGTATCCGAGTTTTGCTTAGGTTTAAATTTGAAACGTAAAAACTGGAAAGAAGATATGCTTTCAATAGCTGATCATTTGAAAGTGATTCTTCGGTTAGTTAATGATGCTCAATGAAACTATGGACTGTTTAAAAGTTTTTTTAATGAGAAGTTTTTTTATTTCATTCATTTTTTTGTATATTGCGTGCTCTGGTTCGGGGAAAGTTCTAGTAGTTCCAAAAGACGCCGTTGTTGCAGAAGTTAATGGTAGTAATATTACCGTGGATAAACTTCATGATGAAATCCAACTTTTGATGAAGCAGTTTCGCGTTGCCAACAAAAATGCTCTCACCGAAGAAGAAAAACTTATATTAAAAACTAAAGGGCTTAATCGAATTATACGGAATAACTTGTTGGTCATGGAGGCGAGTTCAAGTGGTATTTCCTTGACTCGGGATGAGTATGAAGTTGCTTTCGGTGAAGCTAAAAGTGGATATGAAGGAGACTCTTTCCGGGAGTTTCTGAAAGACGTAGGCATCCCTCCTAAGTTATGGCAGACCCGACTCAAAAATAATTTATTGATCAATAAACTTATTAATACTAAATTTAAAGTTAAACTTTCAGATGATGAAACAAGAGCTAGAGCTTATTATAAAGCCCATAAGGAAAGGTTTGAAATAGGCCAGATGGTTCACGCTTTTCATATTATGGTGGCATCTGAAGATGAATCCAAGGTCGTACGCAGCGCAATAAAATCACAAACAAAAAGCTTTTCGGAATTGGCAAGAATGTATTCCTTGGCCCCTGAAGCGCCTATTGGAGGCGATCTTGGGTATTTTGAGATTGGCCAAATGCCAGAAGAGTTCGGTCCAATAGCTCAACTTAAAAAGAATCAGGTTAGCGAAGTTATCAAGACTCCATATGGATACCATATTTTTAAGGTTGTAGATGTGAAAACTCCAAGACAGTTAAGCTTTTCTGAGTCAAAAAAAAATATCTTTGAGCAGTTTGCAAGAGATGAGCAGTCCGATAATTTTAAAAAGTGGTTAATGGAATTGAAGAACAACTCTAATATAAAAATAAATGAAAATGTGCTCTCAGAAGTTAGTTTGTAAGGTAACAGCCCTTATTGCGGGACTTGTTTTTAGTTTTCTTTTGAGTTCTTCAATATTTGCGTTGACGCTTGATCGGATTGTGGCCAAGGTTAACGCCGATGTCATAACCTTGATGATGCTAGAAGACAGGGTTGCGGTTTTTTTGGATAAAATGAAAGCAACAGGTTCTGATGTTAAACAATTAAAAAAAAATAAATTAAAGAAGACGGTTCTCGATGGAATGATTGCTGAAAAACTTCAAATTCAGGAAGCTAAAAAACTAGGAATAGTGGTGGCCGAGGAGAGCCTCCAAAAAGCCTTGGATGATATTTTTGCACATAATAATATTACAAGTGAGCAGTTTAAGAAGATGCTTACAAGTGAAGGTAGTAATATAGACGATTACAAAGAGATTGTTCGTGATCAAATTCTTGTTTCTCGGCTCGTAAAAATGCAAGTCGGTAGCCCCCCCGTTTTAAAAGAAAGGTCTTTAAGAAAATATTATAGAGAAAATAAACCAAATAAGCAGAACGCCTCCGACCCACATTCCAACAAAGAGGCAAATACCGATCAGGTCATAGACGTATTGTGGGATTTCATTCATAACGCATCCTCATTAATAATTTGTATTCAGCCTTAAACCGGTCATTTCATTAACCGAATCCGGTCTATCAAAGCGCTACCCTGCGTTGCATTCAGCCCCTCGTGCCGGTGAGTCAGGAACAGGGCAGGGCAGTCAGTTGG
>JBGTUV010000208.1:0-2549 GCA_041938985.1 Candidatus Nitromaritima sp.
TAAGCGGCTTATCAAACTCGGGCAATGTCAAATTGTGGGCATTGATGGGAGTTATAACTATTATTGGAGTCTCTTGGGGGTCTTGGGTTGCATCAAAGAAAATTTTTGATAAACAAATGGAATCCGTGGATAACAAAAAAGAACTTCAATTAGACTAATCCGCACCTAGTTAAAAAAAGGTTCACAAAATGTATTTGGCCTTATTGCCAATGTCTTTCCTGTAATGGACACCATCCCATTTGATTGTATCTACTGCAGAATAAGCATTTTTGATTGCCTGATTAATATCTGAACCCAGTGCTGTTACTCCCAGGACACGTCCACCATTGGTTAAGACCTTTCCATTCTCTAGCTTCGTTCCCGCATGAAATACTACGGCCTGTTGATTGTCATCTGAATTCAAACCAGTGATTTCTTTTCCCTTTTCATACGAGTTAGGGTAACCCTTTGCTGCCATCACCACGCAAACGGTTGGTTCCTGTTTCCATTGCAGGGTTTGCGTGGAAAGGGTGCCGTCAATGCATGCTTCAAATATGGGTACGATATCGCTTTTAATTCGCATCATAATTGGTTGGGTTTCAGGATCGCCAAACCGTGCGTTGAATTCCAAAACCTTCGGCCCAGATTCAGTCAACATTAATCCTGCGTATAGTATCCCTCTATAATATCGACTTTCCTTGGCCATGGCGCGTACGGTAGGAATCATTATTTCATCGATGACTTGCTGTTTTAATTCGTCTGTAAATATAGGCGCTGGAGAGTAAGCACCCATACCACCTGTGTTGGGTCCCTTATCTCCATCGAACGCCGCCTTATGATCTTGCGCCGAGTCGAGAGGTAAAACCGTTTTCCCATCAGTAAATGCCAAAAGTGAAACTTCTTGCCCCGTGAGAAACTCTTCGATCACCACTTGGTTACCTGCATTGCCAAAAGCTTTTTCCTGCATGATCGATTGAACCGCAGAACGTGCTTCCTCACCATTGCTACATAAAATAACTCCTTTGCCAGCAGCGAGACCGCTTGCCTTAACTACCACTGGTTCGTCTTCCTTGGTAAAAAGTTTTACCTGATCAGGAGAATCAAAGGATTCATATCTTGCGGTAGGGATCCCATATTTTTTCATGAGGTCTTTACAGAAAACCTTGCTTCCCTCTATTTCAGCAGCTCTTTGAGAAGGACCAAATACACGCAATCCACTCTCTTCAAAGCTGTCAACAATTCCTTTTACCAGCGGCTGTTCAGGCCCCACAACCGTAAGACCGATTCCGGTTACCGTGGCAAATTGGAGTAATGCGTTAACATTATCTGCCGGGATTTTAATATTTTCTGCCACACTCGCAGTACCAGCATTACCTGGCGCGCAATATACTTTCTTTACTAGTGGGCTTTGCGCAATTTTCCATGCTAGCGCATGCTCGCGACCACCGCCACCAACTAGAACTCTCATATTTTTCCTTATAACTAAATTGGATTCTACGATTGGTTTTGACTCTGGTTTTTATTTTGGAGAAAAGATTTTATCGCTAGAGCATCTGGAGCCGTCGGCATTAGGCGAAGATATTCTTTAAAGTGTTCTGAGGCATTATTCATATCTTTTTCCTGCATCAAAATTAACCCTAAATTCTTATGCACGCCCGCTAAATTCGGGTTTTTCAATAAAACCATTTTTAATAAATTTTTGGCCTCCATTGTGTTTCCTGTAGTCATGTGTAAATTAGCAAGATTGATATAAGGTGATAAGAATTCCGGATCGTAGGCGATAGCGTTTTCGTAGTATTGCTTGGCCTCTTCTTGCTTTCCCATCATGGCATAAGATGTGGCCAAACCAAAATGTGCCTTCGGGTGCCTTGGCTGCATTTTTAGAAAACTTTTAAAATTATCAATTGCTTCCTCAAACTGTTTTCGTTCCATCGCCAAAAAACCAAGATTAAAAAATGCCTCTTCAAAGTAAGGATTATATTTTATAGCTAATCGATAAGACGACATTGCCTTGTCCGGGTTTCCTGTCATATGCAGGGCCTTGGCTAAATTGTAATGTCCGGGAGCGTAGTCCGGTTTTTGTTGTAGCGCTTTCTGGGTATATGAAATTGCCTGGCCATATTCTTTTTTCTTGCCATATATATTTCCCAGATTACTCAACGCGAAAAAATAATTGGGATTTAATCGAAGTGCCGCTTCAAATTCTTCAATTGCTAGGTCGTATTTCCCTATCTTATCGTAAGCCTCTCCTAAATTATTATATGGGCGTATAAGAAAAGGCGCTTTTTGTTTTGCATCGGCCCACAAGCTAACTTCATCTTTCCATACTTTATTTCTTTCTCTTGTGCCGACTAAAAAAGATACCAGTATCAATAAAATAAGGGCAACTGACACCCTTAACATTTTTTTGTTACTGCAAATATCTGATGTTCCAACTTCTATCGATTTCTTTATAAAACTTTTGCCGGTGTATAGAAACCGGATATTGAATGGTGGTATTAACACCATAGTCCTGCAAATGTGCTTTCAATCCATCACGCTCAGATGTTTTCACCACATACAAATGATAC
>JBGTUV010000209.1:0-2532 GCA_041938985.1 Candidatus Nitromaritima sp.
TAATCCGGTTGAAAATGAAAATGGATACCAATTCAATTTCACTTGACTATAAGCAGCATATTTCCATAAACCTCCAGTATCGTGTACCGGATCACTTTCATTCATCATGATATTACTTGAATCCATCTTTTCGTTATAGAGAGTGACGTTTACATCAGGGTTAAGCGCTTGGATAGTTTTTTTTGCAGATTCTGTTTTTAGCATACCAATGCGTTCGGTCGAATGAATGATCTGCCTTTGGAGATTACTGAGATCGACCTGATCGAAGTCAACAATCCCAAGATTGCCTATACCTGCGGCAGCAAGGTAATACGCAGCAGGCGAACCTAGTCCTCCAGCCCCAAGAAGAAGAACCCTTGCTTCCAGCATTTTTTGCTGGCCAGATCCGCCTACCTCAGGAAGGATGATATGGCGGCTGTAGCGCTCTATCTGTTCATCGGTGAACTCGATCATTAAGCTCCAACTCCACCTGCAATAGCTGGGATAATTGAAATCTCGTCCCCATCTTTCACGGCTGTCTTTTCACCTTCGAGAAAACGAATGTCTTCTTCGTTTATATAAATATTTATAAATCGTCTGGGTGCCCCATTTTCTTCACAAATCCGATCTTTTATTCCGTTAAATTGATTTTCCAGGTTATTGATAATATCAGAAATAGTTTCCCCTTCAGCTGACACTTCAGACTGGTTATCCGTCAGTTTCATTAAAGGGGTGGGAATTCTTACCTTAATTGCCATAATTTAAATCTCCTTAAAACTGTTATGCGGTTGATACGCGATTCGAATATATTTCTTCAAAACTATTCAGCTTGGGTTCAATGATCATGGGATTGGTAAACTGCCCACTTAAAGCTTCAACAGTTTTAAGCCCATTTCCTGTTATGCAAATCACTGTAGTCTCATCTGGTTTGATGCGGCCTTGTTGGACCAGTTTTTTTGTAACTCCAACTGTGACGCCACCAGCAGTTTCAGTAAAAATACCTTCTGTTTCAGCAAGAAGTCTCATCGCAAGGACAATTTCTTCATCATTCACATCTTCACCATAGCCACCGCTATCCTTTGTGGTTTTTACACCATAATAGCCATCAGCTGGATTCCCAATGGCTATCGACTTTGCGATGGTATTGGGTTTTACAGGTGTGATTACATCAGTGCCATTTTTTATGGCTGTTGTTACAGGTGAACATCCAGTAGCCTGTGCTGCGAATATTTTTGAGTTTACTTTTCCTTCCAGAAGGCCAAGCATTTCAAATTCATGAAATGCCTTCCAGATTTTTGTTATGAGCGAACTTCCTGCTACAGGAACAATTACATTATCAGGTGTTTTCCAATCTAATTGTTCAGCAATTTCGTAGCCGTATGATTTGGATCCATCTCCATAATAGGGACGAATATTGATATTTACAAATGCCCATTTATGATTCGCCGCAATTTCACTGCAAAGGCGATTCACATCATCATAGGAACCATTTACAGCAACTAGTTGCGCTCCATAAACCATGGTTCCCAAAATTTTTCCAGACTCGAGTCCATCAGGAATAAATATGAAACTTTTTAGTCCGGCCTCTGCGGAGTGTGCAGCAACCGAGTTAGCCAGATTGCCAGTTGAAGCACACGAGATTGTGTCAAAGCCGAATTCCATCGCTTTGGATATCGCCACTGCGACTACCCTATCTTTGAATGAAAAAGTAGGGTGATTTACGGAATCATTTTTGAGGTAAAGATTGTTTAGGCCGAGTGCCTTACCTAGATTTTTTGCACGTACCAAAGGTGTAAACCCTACATGGTCGCCGACTTTGTTTTCTTCATCCAGAGGCATCAGCTCTTTGTAGCGCCACATAGAGGGAGGCCCTGATAATATGGTTTCGCGCGATATTTGCTTGCTGATTTTTTCATAGTCGTAGTCTACTTCAAGAGGACCGAAGCAATACTCACACACATGAATCGGTTCCTTAGGAAACACTCTCTTGCACTCTTTACATTTCAATCCTTTTACATATCCCATTCAATCGACTTCCTTAAAAATATTGGTAAAAACTAAAATATCTTTCAGCGGTATCCGGTATGATCACAACAACATTTTTCCCGGACCCTAATTCCTCGGCTACTTTGCATGCTGCGTAACAGGCAGCACCTGCTGAAATTCCAGCAGAAATGCCTTCTTCCTTTCCTAGTCTTCTGGAGTACTGATAAGCATCATCATCAGAAACGGGCCTAATACTATCGAGAATATCCATATTAAGGACTTTTGGTTTAAAGCCAGCACCAATACCTTGAATTTTGTGGGGTCCTGGATTTTCTCCCGATAAAACGGCAGAAGTCGCAGGTTCCACAGCAACTATTTTGGTATCCCCATAATGCTGCTTTAGGCACTCGCCAACACCTGTAATGGTTCCTCCGGTACCAACTCCAGTTACAAAAGCATCAACTTTTTCTCCATTCATTGCACAGATAATCTCTGGGCCGGTGGTTTCTCTGTGGATGGCAGGATTGGCTGGGTTGTTGAACTGTTCTGGCATAAAATAATCTGGGT
>JBGTUV010000210.1:0-2522 GCA_041938985.1 Candidatus Nitromaritima sp.
CCCCTAATCCCACTTGCTGACTTCCGGAAAAGCGGGAGAGCTCCAATCGAAATGCACCATTTAATTTTTCATCACAAAAATTCTTTGGTGGAGTATGGTGCTATTGTCAAATTTGGACGAAAGTGGCTTGTTAGCGAAGGCCATCTGTATCAATGGTTGAGAGAGGTGGGCCCAACCGCAGGAAGACCAAAACGACCAAACGAGATAAGAAATTAACACTTAATTCAATGGATACAAAATGGAAAAACAATTTGCCAGGTTAAACTCAACTTTACAGGAGTTGTTAATAAATCTTCGAGAAATGAATGAAAAACGATCTTCACAACTTAATTACATCCGCGATGAATCAGTGCGTGAAGTCCAAGAATGTCGAAACATAATCGAATCCTTGAATAAAGAAGAGACCGAACTCCAAGATCAAAAAGAAGAAGTTCAAAAGCATATTCGCGACAGAGAGATATTGTTGAACACGTTTTTTGAAGACGATTGCTTTGAACTTTTCAACTAGATAGAAATAAAAACTGTCAATAACCAAAGCCCAAACGTACAAAGGCCAGTCTCCGAACCGAAACGGAAAGACCAGCCTTTGAACACATTGCCAAGAATTGAACCTTCAGAATATCCTATCTACCTGAAAGTCTCAAGGTCTTGGCTACAGTTTCAGGAAATATAATGCAAGCAATTCGACTACCAGCTGTGTTTGCGAATGCAGAAAATTCTATGTTCAAAAATGCAGTATCACCAGATACAGCAACTGCCGTACAGCTTAACGCAATTCTTGGGGCAATTCAAAGTGATAAATACAAAGCACAGGTTGAAGCACTGAGAACGACTCTATCCGCAGGCGAAAAAATTAAATATGACGAAGATAAAAAAAAGCTGCCTGGATTAACTTTTTCAGGAACGTTCAAACGCAGGGACAACACCTCACTTTTGAAATATGTTCAACTTTTTCAGGCTGATTTTGATCATGTTGAAAATTTGGAAGAAGTCAGAGAAAAACTCAAAAGGATTCCGCATATTGTTTTTGTTTTCACGTCACCAAGCGGAGAAGGACTTAAGGCAGCATTTTGGGTTGATTGCCACCACGAATGGCATGAGTCAGGGTTTGATGCAATGAAGACCTATCTAAAAGAAAAGCACGGACTTTTGATTGACGAAACCTGCAAAAACCTAAGCCGTTTGTGTTTTGTCTCCCACGATCCAGAGCTCTGGACAAATCCCGAAGCAACTCCTTTAAAACTTCCAAAATTGGAAATAGAAGAAAGCAATAAATGGTTGCCGGAATATTACAAGTCGATAAAAACCCCATTTCCTGAACAAACACCTGAAGAAACCGCAGAACGTTTGCAGGATGCTCTTAAATATATAAGTGCTGAAACTTATAAAGATTGGATTCGTTATGGAGAGGCTATAAAAAACTGGAATGGACCAGGAGCGTTCGACATTTGGCATAATTGGAGTGGAACTGCTAGCTCTTACAAGGACTTTACAGACTGCCAAAACACATGGGTTTATTTTAAGCCGCACACCATCGACGAAAAAGCTGTATTTAAGGCTGCTACGGAAGCTGGCTGGGAAATGGACCGTAAGAAAAAATACAAGGTAGTAGCAAAAAATGGGGTTTTTGAAAGAGCTGAAACCAAGTCGGTAGAATGGCAGAATCCTATACCACTAGTGAGGGAAGAAGAGGAAGCGCAGCCCTACCCTGTAGACGATTTGGGACCGATCATAGGCGAAGCCGTCAAAGAGTTCCAGAACTTCGGCAAACAACCTATTTCGATGGTTGGCAGCTCTGCGTTGGCTACAGCCTCACTGTGTTGCCAGGGGCTTGCTGATGTGTCCCGTGACAACCAAAACACCAGCCCCATCTCACTCTCGTTTTTGCCCATTGCTGAGAGTGGAGAACGCAAAACCAGCACAGACAAAGCATTCTCGAAATCACTGAGGGAATGGCAACGGGACAAAGCTGAAGAAAATAAAGATGAAGTCAGGAAATCTGTTGCTCAGCACGCTGCATGGGAAGCAGAGCGTACTGGACTTTTGACTGCGATCCGTGAAGCAAAACGATCATCAAAACCTATCAATGGGAAATCATTGGACAGACTCAAAAATGATTTGGAAAGTCACGAATTAGACGAACCCGAAATATTATATCCTCCAAGACTATTTTTTGAAGATACCAATGCAGAAGCACTAGCATATTTTGCAGCAAAAGGTTATCCATCATTTTCACTTTGGTCAGACGAAGCAGGCCTGACCATTGGCAGTCATGGTATGAGAGATGACCGCATGATGGGATTTCTCGCACTGTTGAACCGACTGTGGGATGGCGGTGAGTTTGAGCCAAGTCGAAAAGTGGCAAAGACGGCCCCGATAATCGGTAGGCGTTGTACAGTTAATTTGATGTTGCAAAATTCAATTCTTCAACACTGGCAGGAAGCAGGAAAAGGCATGACCAGAGGTATTGGTGCATTTGCAAGGTTTTTAATACTGAAGCCCATTTCAACTATGGGAAGCCG
>JBGTUV010000211.1:0-2508 GCA_041938985.1 Candidatus Nitromaritima sp.
GAATAAGGAAAAGATAAATCCCGCAAAAAATAGCTTGGATGGCAAATATTTCTTTGACGAAAGCTAAGAGAATCCCACAGACAACAGCAAAACCGATCTTCCCCTTTTTTTCCATTAAAAAGAATCCAAAAAGAAGGGGAACTGCTAGGTGATCGATGTGAAAGTCAAACAGGGCGTTGTACCAAAGAGGAAAATATAACAGAAATGCAAAAGCTGGTAGAAGACCGTAAAAGCGATATAAGCCAATGACAGGCAGAGTTAGCAGTAACACTTGCCCTAAAAGAATGAATATAGGGACCAAATAAGTCGGCAGAATTTCATATAATAGTGACCAGAAAAAGCCCAGAGGTTGTATGTGAGATAAAAACAGTCGTTCCCAGTATCCTTCTGAAATCATATAGAAATTATTAATAGATAACCCCATGTCATAAACCGTCGAATGAAGACTGTAATATCTCAGGACAGCCATGGTCGAAAGTAGAATAAAAACCACAAAATATATGCTCCAATAATGATTTTTTATTGGTGTGTTAGTGGGCATGCTTAATGTAGGCCTTTTTAGAGACATGGAGATTAGTTTCGGTTTTGTGCTGACACCTTTTAGGTAGTTCTATGGGAATATGGTTCCCACCACTAAATCCTTTATCTTGCACACAGTTAGAGATAATAACTAGTTGATTCATTAGGGTAGTTTTTAAATTAAAAACATGATTTAATTATTACAGTTAACAAGACTCTACTGATCAATTATTCCACGCATTTTTTCGATAAAATTTTCGGTGCAAAATATTTTGGCCCTTTTCTCACAATCGGTACGCATAGATTGAGCTGATTTGGGGTTTGCATCGTTTAATATTTGAATTAATTCTTCTGCGGAGGGATTTGGAGATAACAACCAACCTGTTTGGTCATGAACCACAGTTTCTAGAAGCCCGCCTTCTCCTGACCCGATTACGGGTTTTCCTGCGGCCATAGATTCTACTGGAGACATTCCAAAATCTTCGTCTATTGGGATATAAATCGTAGCGATTGCGTTACCTATTAAATTTTTTAATTCCTTCTCGTTGATATCCCCTGTGAATTGGATATTATCAAAACCCTCTGCAAGTTGTTTTAATCTTTTTTCATCCGGTCCAGTAGAAGCTATGATGAGCCTTTTTTGAGGAAGTTTGGTAAATGCTTGAATGATAATATCTACTCGTTTTTGAGGTGTAAGCCTTGCGGTGGAAAGGTAATAATCTCCCTGACTTACCCAACAAAACTTGTCCACGTCACAAGGGGGGTAGATCACAGTTGATTCTAAGCCTAAGAATTTATGGATTCTATTTTGAACATTTTTAGAGTCAGCCAAAATTACATCCATTTTACGAATAGAATTTTCGTAAAGAGGTTGATAAAAAGTATTGTACAAGACATGACGAAGTCTCTCTAAAGGTGTTTGAGATGCCAAGTGAGATTCTTTCAGGTCATACATTGATCTTGGTGGTGTAAAGCAATAGTAGATATTTTTTCCTTCCGAATGATTTGATACTGCTAAGGAAGAATTTTGACCGGTATAAATAACATTTTTATATTTGTATAAAAATTTAGTTTTATTGCGAAAGGTATGAAGTCGCTTTATGGTTCGCCAAGCTGGTAGTTTGGATTCGGACTCTAAATTAATAAGATTATTAGAAAGTTCGTCTAAATTAAAAGTCTTTTTATTACGATACCCAAAAGCTAGATCTGCTTCCAGATCTCGGCAGAGTAGATAAACAAGGCGTTCTCCTCCCCCTTTGAATGCAAAGGCGTCATGTAAAATAACTGTATCAGAGTTTTTCATTGTTTGGAGCCCACTTTTTACGCCATAGAATGATTCCCCCTCCGATTAAAATCATCACGATCCCCTCAGTTACTATTGTTCCAATGGCGGCTCCTTTTGCCCCCATAGAAGGTATAAGGAAGAGATTAAGGCCTATATTGATCAAAGCCGCCACACAAGTAATTTTGGCATAAAAGTATTCCCTGTCAATTGCCAGCGTAGCCTGAGTCAATATCAGGTTAGGAGCCATAAAAATAATTGAAATCAAAAGTAAGTTTAGCAAGGGAGAAGCGCTTATGAAATCTACGCCGTAACATAAACGTATAATCTCTTCGCTAAAAAACCAACCTACAGGGATAATCACGATAGGAAAAACGACACTGAAGGAAATTAATTTTAGAATATAAGGTATGAAGTCACTTGGATGGCTTTTTCTCGTTCTCATTTCCCGAAATAAAACGGTTGCAAATGGGAGGTGCATAAATATAAGTCCCTCTAACAAGCGAGATCCTGCAGAATAGAAACCGACTTCTTCTAACCCACTGCCGAGGTGACGGAGCATGACGATATCTATTTTAAAATATATCAAAGTAGCGATATCAATTATTAAAAGAGACCCTAGTGATTTGTAGACGACAGGGTTTAGTTTTTTAAAAAAAACTTTTAGAAAGATTAACTGTTTTAATAATACTACTCATATTTCAGTG
>JBGTUV010000212.1:0-2477 GCA_041938985.1 Candidatus Nitromaritima sp.
ATTAACAGGTTTTTTAAACAAAATTGTAAGCGAAACAGCCACTAGAGCATCGAACCATGTAATGAGGGCAGGATTTACATGGTTCCTTGGCTTCGGTCTTTTCAAAAACGTTATTTAAGAATCTTGCGCCCATGCGAGCCGTAGCGATCGAGTTGACTTCTTTAAATTCACTGACGTTACCTAATTGCATTTCATGAAAAGGAAAACAGTTGAAGCAATCGCCTTTTGAATCTATATCCATTGGACTGCCATCCGCACAACCAAAATAGAGATCTTGAGTTTTCCATTCATCCAGTTCGGGGACCTGTTTAAAACCATGGTAATAAAACCTCTGAACCAAATCGGTTTCATCTTCTTCAATCTCGTCCAGAAAACAGGGTGGAAAGGAGCAGTCAAATCTAAAGGCCATCTGTGGAAATCTTTTAAGGAGTTGAAACATTTTACGGCCTAGTTTTGGATAGTCCCGTATAGGTAGATAGACATTGGACTCACCTCCTACTATTGGAAAAGCCGGACTCACCCTAATGCGGTATTGTTGATCTTTTGGTAAACCCACCTTTTGATAAATTGAATCTATTTCTTCGCATTGCGTTTCTATATCTTGGTCTTTTGAATATAGATTAAGGCTGAAGGTAATGCTGTATCCGTTCTTACGCATCAACATTTCGGCAACTTCTCGACACCGTTCATGATTTTTTTCAGAAATATTATCAAGTGTCTGCCAGTTTAGTAAAACTGAAAAGGTAATTTTTCTTTTGAGAGCCCCATCACGTCCGATAACATTAACGAGTGTGTCCAGAACTTTGTCACCCATCAATCCATTTGTAAATAATCCCAGGGACGTATAAGAAGGCATAGCATCAAGCGTTTGGGTGAAAATATCATTGAACTGTGGGTGGAGGGTTGGTTCGCCTCCCATAAAATTGATAACAGGAGTATTTTTGATCTTAGGAAGTAGGTCGTTTATAAAATAGTCGAAATCCATAGATTTGCCAGGAGTCCGCACAGTCTCTTCCATGTACTCATCAGCGAAACAGTAATTACATTTTAAGTTGCAATAGCTATTTAAAATAATGTTCATTTTAATTTCGCATCATCAATTCAAAATTCGAATGATTCCCATTTGATAATTAGATGCCTTTTCTCAAGGTCAAGTCAAGCTTCAAAGCTTTTTTTTCGTCGTATTATTTGAGAGGTCCCAGCATGTACAACCATACGAAGCTCAAAGGGATAAGTGCGACAGACATTTACGAAAATTTGGATCGCTTGATCTTTCGCTTCAGACTCATCTTCAGCATCGCATTTCATCTCCCAAGTTGAACTTAAGGTGGGTATTTTTTCAAAACCGTGCTCTTCTAGGCGCATAGCCATTTCTTTTTCAGCATCTTCACTAATACCCTTTAGTTCGGTAGCAATTAAAACATTGTAAGCTTGGCTCAATATATTCCTCCACGATGGTTTCAATGGTTCGGTATGCTTTATAGTGTATAATAATTTTGTTAGAATGAAAACTAAGTGTAATAGTCCTCAGTTTATTTACTTAACAATTTCTGGCTTTCCTTGTCCTCTTTCCAAAACGATGAAAACGAAACTATTTTCTGCGGGAGACCCTTTGGGGCCAATAAGGCACCCCTGATTGTTGCTGAGATAGGGTTTAATCACAATGGGGATGTCGACTTAGCTTGTGAAATGATAAGGTCGGCTGCAGAGAATGGTGCTGATATTGTTAAGTTGCAAACTTTCATCGGTAGCGAATTAATTTCCAAAACGGTTAAGGCTAAGGACCCCGACCAACCAGATCGTGAAATTTTTTTCTATGAATTTTTACAGCGTTATCAGCTTACCCGCAAAGATTATGAAACCTTGTTTGGGTTTTCCCATGAGCTAGGCATTCCTCTATTTTCCACCCCCTTTGACGATGATTCGCTCGATATGCTGGTAGAGCTCGGAATGCCTGCGATTAAAATTGCTTCGCCTGACCTTACCTACCTCCCGTTTCTGAAACGGGTAGGACAGACAGGTTTGCCAATAGTTCTTTCAACGGGTATGGGAACGAATGAAGAAATCGAAACTGCCTTAAAAGCGATTCGGCGTAAGGGTAATGAAAATATCATTCTGTTGCATTGTGTTTCTAATTATCCCTCTCAATACCACGAGATGAACCTCGCTTGCCTGAAAAAAATGACTTCGCGTTTCAAGGTGCCTGTTGGACTATCTGATCATACTACGGACAATTTGTCGGGAATTGTGGCAGCGTCTTTGGGTGCTGTGATGATAGAAAAACATTTTACGATTGATCGTGGTCTTCCGGGAGTGGATCAGCAAATTTCAATGGAACCCTCTGAGCTAGCCGCCTTGAAGGAAGCGACGGTTAGTGTGCGGAGTATTCTAGGAGACGGGATGAAAAAAGTACAAGATTCCGAAGAAACTGTAAAGAGGTCAGCTCGGCGTAGTTTAGTTGCTCGAATAGATATCGA
>JBGTUV010000213.1:0-2478 GCA_041938985.1 Candidatus Nitromaritima sp.
TTTGGTTGCGACCAAGAAGCGATTAAAGCCTTAACACTGTCACGCTTTATTCCTGCTAAAAGTGGGAATACACCCGTTCTTTCTCGAATTCAAATCCCATATCGTTTTCAGCTTGAAATTTGATCAATCAGTGCCCTTATAAATGCATTTAATTCTGGTAATTATGAAACATTTTTCTACTATGCCGTGGTCCTACAATTTAATCAAATTTCGAGTCTTCAGCACAATGAAGATAGATCTAACCTCGGTTTGTTTTGTTTTGGTTACAGCAATCATCTTCACCTGACACAGCAAATACTGAAAGAGCAATCGAATTAGAGGAGTGGAACTAGCAGATAAATAAAAATTCAACTGATATAATCTATCCTAAGACTTCAAATATAAAACTTGCAACCATTCGACTAAAACTTATCCAACTTACACAGAATAAACCCCGTCTCACCCAGAACCACTCTCTCTAGCTCATTACAAGATTTAGCCTTGTCGTTAAATTTGCTGACCACGTACACGCTAGATGTTCTTTCCTCTAGAGATTGTCTGAGCTTAGAATCATCGGCAAAGCTTATCCTTTGTGAAAATAAAACCTGGGTCATCACTGAGCGAAACGATCCTTCCCTGTTCCCAGGCGGCAACAACAAAAATTGACCGCTTACAACATGTTTTTTAAGTTGATGAGCCACCCGGTATGTTTTTGCAAATTGATTCGGCATATCCGAAGGGCCAGAATTTTCTGCACGCTCCTCATATGATTTACCTAGATTATCAGCTATAAATTTAACCCTGGGACCAGCAAACATAGCTGTGATTATAACTAAATTCACTCCTATAATTATGAACAAAAATCGCCTCACCCGACCGGACTCGATTCCATTCCGAATACTGTTAAAACAAAATATAAAAAATACGAACGCTGGGTAAATAGCTAGTGTTCCTCTCGTGTCTGACAAGTTGATTGAGTTCCCAGGATGAAAAAATGTATTTTCAATATAGTGTGAAAGAGTAGGCCACTTGAGTCCAGAATAAGCATACACAAGGGCCTGCATCAAAATGAATAATAGCAATAAAACCCCCAAGTTTTTTTCAGCTAGGGGTAGTTGACGTAACTTTTCAATAAAAATAAAAACAAATAAAAAAACCGTCCCAGCGAAAAAAATCTGCACCGCAAATAAACGAAAGAAACGGACAGCCAACATGGTCCACGGTGAAAAATCTTGCAGGGGAATAATGAATAATCCAGCTAAACAAATAACAACTGCAAAAACCCCAATCAAGGTAGAGGCCCGAGGAGAAAACCGAACTACGCGAAATAATACTAGGCCTAGCCCTATCCATAAACACACACAACCCATTATCAATTGCTTAAAAGTAGTATCCAGAGGACCATCAAAGTTTAAAAGAATAAGAAACCATAATGAAGGCAAAGTAAATGCCGCCATGGCAAATCGGATGATTATAGGGTTCCGCTCGCTAAGGAATTTCTCCTGACGATCAAACGCGCATACGAGGAGAAAGAAAGGCAATATTGAATAAAGGAAAAACTCTGGCCTCGTCCAACTAGCCAGCCCAAAAAAGAATCCACTCAACAAAGCAAGCGACCTATTTTGTTTCATTACAAGACTTGCAGCTGGATCTAAAAAATTTTTTACCAACGAAAACCAGTATAGTATGCCAACTGCATAAAATACTCCGGCCATCCAATCGAGAAAGGGGAGGAAACTGTGCCACCATAGATAAGGCGTGGTGCCTAGAACAAGAGTCCCCAGGGCTGCGGTGTGTGAGTTCTCTAAGTGACCCCATAACCTGTGAAATACCACAATGAGTAAACAAAAATACAGGACAGGGAAAATAATGGGCAGTTGTTCAATGCCTCCGGATATAAGCCATGCATAGAGTAGTCCGATCATCGGTGGATACTGGCGAAATTGCGAAATAATTCGTTCCGAGTCGAACCGTGCTTCGTGAAAATAAACCATTCCCTTCACGTGGTACCAAATTCCATCAGCCCCAGTAATTGGGAAATATATCGCGCAAGCTATGCCTAAAGTAAAAAGGGCCCCGAGAATTTTGAATGTCTTAGTATGCAAAAACCTCTCTGATTTGAACTTTAAGACAACGCTTGAAAAAAGTTTTGACTGTGGCCAAAGCCAGAGAAGATAAGCAAGAAGTGTCCCTGCAGTAAGAATCAACTGCCAACCCAAGGCAGGCTGAATCTTAAACACGATAAGCAGGAAAAGGAATAGCGATTTTATACCCAAACCTAGAAGAACTGTCAGTGCCATAAGTTCGCTTCTGGTATCAACTATTTGAAGTCGAGAAACGAAAATCCCGGAGATAACCATTATCATCAGAATGTCTGCTAAAAACATTCAGGCCTCATTTCCTAAAAAATTTTAAAAAATCAAACATGGGGTTAAGTTATATACCAACTCAAGGCGCAGGAAGTAGAGTTTTTTTGTATACTAGCAATCTGTCCGTCGA
>JBGTUV010000214.1:0-2463 GCA_041938985.1 Candidatus Nitromaritima sp.
GTAAGACCAGTTGCAACAGTAGTTGGATATCTAACGATTGTCAGGTCATTAGCCGAAATACCAGTTACTCTATAATGCTGTCCATTTGTTTCTTGCAAATAGATTATGCCAGGCCGTTTCTGTAATGACGCGGATATGAAGCTGTTTTTCCTGATCTGCCCCGGCGCAGCAATCCTGAACGTATAGACTTTTATTTTGTAAATAAGCGAGTATGCGACCGTACAAGGCATCAAATTGTTCAACACCGAAGGGTTTATTTACCTTTCCCCACCAAATGTCGTCTTGGCTCGTCGGCTCTTTAACAATGAATTTGTCGTTAGGGGCACGGCCGGTGTGTTGGCCTGTAGCAACTACCACCGGGCCTAAGTGCGAAATATGCCCTTCTCCGTTACGGCTGATGTGTTCATACAAAGCGGGTGTTGTTAGATTCCAAAAAATTTCTTTTGCGTTCTTAATTCCGTGATGTTCCAACCCAACCTTGTGTTTTAGCCCTTTTGTAGGCATTGCAGAAAACTCCTTATGGGATAATTTAAATGATACTTTTTTGTTAACTTAAAGCTCTTTTTCAGCCGGAAAGGCCTTCCGCTTCTGTTTAGAATATTAACATAGATCTCGGCGAGTCAAAATAGTTGACTCTAAAAATATTTGCCAAACACTTACAAACTTTGAGAAATTAGGTATAACTGAAGACTTCTTCCATACTTTTCGGTATTTATTGGTTATTTTATAAGAAATTATGAGTATTTTCGGTCAAAAGAAAAAGGAGTCAGAAGTCAAGATACTTGTTCGAGAAAAAAGCGATTATAACGATATTTATGTTATGCAGAAAGGCTCCAAGCGTGAAATGTGGTTCCGAAAAAAAAAGATTTTTTTCTGCAAAGCCGTATCGACATAAATAAACTGGATACCCTGATCCTAGTTAATACAAAATTGCTGATTTCGGCTCTTTTGCTACAGCCCGCACCGAGGAGAATCCTTATGATAGGTCTTGGCGGTTGCGCTGTGAGCAACTTCTTATCTCGTTTGTATCCACAGGCTATTATAGATGTTGTTGAAATAGACCAGAAGGTCATAGATATTTCAAAAAAGTTTTTTTATTTAAACGAGACATTGAACTATAAAGTGCATCATGATGATGGGCGTCGATTTGTTCGAAAGATGTCAGGTAGAAAAACTTTTGATTTAATTTATCTCGATGCCTTTAAAAGCGGATCGATCCCATTTCACCTCAAAACTATTCAGTTTTATGAAGATGTGAATCGAGTTCTTTCTTCTGGAGGAGTGGTTGGTTCTAACCTATACGGGAAAAGTAATTTATTGAAGCCCAACGACTGGAAAACGTTCTCCGGTAAATTTAATAGGATTTATTGTTTTGAAGACCATGGCCGTCGAGCCACAGTCCTTTTCGCAACAAACAGAGTAGAGACTTGGGGTATGAGTCACTTTATTCAAGCGGCAAAACAATTTCCTTTATCGTTGCCATTTTCGTTGGTAGATATGGCTAAAACCTATCGGGCAGAAAAGTTAGAAAAAGATAATGGAACTGTGTTCGAAGATGATTTTGCCAAAGATGAATTTGATCGAACGATAGAAAAAAACAATCTTGACCGCACAAAGTCCATTCTTTACCCGATTAAAAATTTTGAATAATCAAGAGAAGGAGTTAAGAGGAGAGGGTTTTCTTGATATCGAAAAACTGAATACGGTTGTTGCACATATCCGCTACCGCTAGAAGGTCATCACGTGTGTCCATCCATCCTACCAAGTTAAACTGTCCGGTTCGTTTTCCATGGTTCCCGTAAATTCCTTGAATATTTAAGGAAGAGTCCAGATGAAGAATACGACTACTCCAGTGATCAGAGGCGAAAATTCCGTAGGTGTGACTAAATGTTGTAATGTATAGATCTCCAAACCCGGTCTCTTTTCGTTTGAGACTTGCTAATAAATTTCCACCTGCATCGTAACGTTTAATCAGATCGTCAGACTGGTCGGCAACAAGGTATTCAGCATTTTCGAGACAACAGATGCCGACAGGGTGCTTCAAATCCTTAGGAGCAATCGAATTTATAAGTTTACCATTTGGGTCATAAACTTGAATTCGGTGGTGAGGGGTGTCTGCTACCCAAAGGTTGTCTTCATTGTCAATCGAAGATGAAAAGACCATGCCTAAACGCTGTCCTTCTTCCTCACAATCACCGAATGCCAAAAGAAATTCTCCATCTGGCAAGAACTTTTGAATCCGCTGGTTATTCATGTCAACGACATAGACGTTATCCTGCCGGTCTAGGTGCAAGCTGACAGGATATTGGAATCTACCAGGACCATTGCCCCACCCTCCAAATCGAGCGAGACATATACCGGATTGAGATATTCGACTCACATGATGATTTTCTTGATCTACGTAGAATATATTTCCGCTACTGTCAAAAGCTAATCCCATAGGTTGCGCAAGGGTTCCTATAG
>JBGTUV010000215.1:0-2458 GCA_041938985.1 Candidatus Nitromaritima sp.
CTCTTTAGAAGTTATTATTTCTTTAAATGAAACAACTTCCTTTTTAATATTAGGAATTTCTATCCCTACGACAGGTTTTCCCGGGACAGGGGCAAGAATGCGCAAACTAAGCGCCCGCATCGCCAGCGCAAGGTCATCGCTCAAGGAGAGAATTCTACTGACCTTGATTCCTGGGGCAGGTTCAAATTCATATAATGTGATGACAGGTCCTGGGAGAACTTGCACTACTTTTCCTTCTACTCCAAAGTCAGCTAGTTTGCGTTCTAGTATAGAAGTACTGATCAGGATTTCTTCTTTCATTTCATCCGAGTTTTCTATCGGTAAAGGATCATGTAGCAAACTGACAGGTGGGATTTGATAATTTCCGTTTTCAGGTGTCGGTGGTTTTTTTTCCTCCACAATAAAACCGGTATTTCTATTATTTTTTCGAGGGACAATGGTAGGAACCTGAGTCGATTCCGTAGTTTTTTCAGGAGGTCTGGTTCTTGTTATAATTAATGGTTCGGTTGGTTCAAATATTTCATCGGGCTTTTCTTTAGCAGTAATAGTAGATTCACGAACAGTGTTGATCCATTCGCTTCCTACTACTTTTAACTTGTTAAATAGTCGTAATAACTTACCAATACCCGTTCCTGCAAGTTTGCCCATTGTTTCCAGCATAGAGTTTACAGTTTTTCCCGTCATAGCAAGGAGTGAGGCTAAAATCATGGTGATCAAAAAAATGGTGGCACCGACATTACTTAACCACATGACTAGAAACCTTCCTAGAACGGCGCCTGTAAGACCTCCTACTTGAGCATAATTTGTGAAAATGGGATCGGAATTCATTTGAACTGCGCACAAAGCACACAATCCTATGAGTAAAAAAACTCCTGAAAACAAACGAAGTGGCCAATGATTAAATTCTTTTCCTCGCACGCAAGCCCATCCAATAATCAGGGTTATCACAGGGAAGAAAAACGCACCACTTCCAAAAAACTGGACTAGCCCATCAGAAATATAGGCGCCAACTATACCCCCGGAGTTTGCAACTAATTTCTGAGAGGAAAGGGATGTGTTCATCGAGGGATCTGTCGGAGAGTAAGTTGCTAGGGATACGATAGAGAATAGGGAAAAGGCCAAGACCGCTATTCCCAGAAAATCGCGAATAAAGATAGAGGTTTTTTTATTCATGAGATGTTGTTTTAAGAGAGGTTTGATTTACCAGACGACGTGTAGTGTCTTGAAGCACAGTATCTTTTTTCCAGTCACTGTCGCTAGTTTCTGGGTAATCCAAGGTAAAGTGGAGTCCTCGGCTTTCTTTACGTTGCAAGGCGCTCATTATAATCAAGTGAGCGGTGAGAGCAATGTTCCTTAGCTCAAGGGTATTCTTGGTAATTGTGAAATTCCAATAATATTCTTTGATTTCGTCCAGAAGTAATTGAATACGTCTTTCGGCTCGGCGAAGTCTTTTATTTGAGCGTACGATACCAACATAATTCCACATGATTCTTCTGATTTCATCCCAATTATGTGAGACGACAACCGATTCGTCACTGTCCACCGCATTTCCACAATCCCAGTTAGGTATATCATGGGGAGTTATATTATTGAATGATCCTGATTTTAGTAACAGGGCAGCCTTAGCCACGGCTCGATTTGATAGTACAAGTCCCTCCAATAGCGAGTTGGAAGCTAGTCTATTGGCGCCATGCAGTCCAGAGTAGCAAACTTCTCCACTGGCAAAAAGGTGGCGAATGTTTGTTTGACCATTAAGATCAACTAAGACCCCCCCACAGGTATAATGGGCGGCAGGTACTACGGGAATTAGCTTGTTAACCATATCAAAACCGAACTGCTTGCAGGTTTTATAGATATTCGGAAAGCGTTCGCGTATTCGGTAACCCTTTATATGGGTAATATCTAAATAAACGCAATCGTCGCCACTTTTTTTCATTTCGTGATCTATGGCACGGGCCACAATGTCCCTTGGAGCTAGACATCCTAAGGGGTGATAATTTTCCATGAAAGTGCGTCCATTTTTCAGTCGTAATATACCGCCTTCTCCACGTACTGTTTCAGAAATCAAAAACGACTTTGCTTGCGGGTGATATAAACAAGTTGGATGAAATTGAATGAATTCCATATTGGCTATTTTGGTACCTGCACGGTAAGCGGCAGCAATTCCGTCGCCTGTTGCAGTGTCAGGATTTGAGGTATAAAGGTACACTTTCCCAGCACCTCCACTGGCTAACAAGGTGATTTTGCTAAGAAAAGTTTTTACCTGTTTTGTGTTGACATCAAGGATATATGCTCCAAGCGCTTCATCCTCAGTACTTCCAGGTTCAACCTTAGAATCTAATCTACCGCGCGTAATAAAATCGATCAGCATATGGTGTGGAAAAACCGTTATATTTTTTTTGCTATTGATTGCCTCAATCATGGCGCGTTCTATTTCTTGTCCAGTAAGATCATTGGC
>JBGTUV010000216.1:0-2412 GCA_041938985.1 Candidatus Nitromaritima sp.
CAAATCCTTGCTCGGAAATAATTCTTAGAGATAGGGAATTTTGTAATCTTTCCGAGGTGGTAGTACGAGAAAATGATACTGAAGAAACATTAAAAGAAAAGGTAAAAATTGAGGATTTTATAGACCCTAACCTCCGCCTAATAGTTGAGTTATGCTATCGATTACTAGCCGAAGATTGCGAGTTAAGAATAGACTTAGCAATGAATCAAATAGATGAACCAAACATAAAAAATCTATTGAGTGAGATCGGCGTGACCTCAATACCGTTCGACAACCCAAAACAAACCGTACGTGACTGCGTAAACGCGATAAACAAAAAAACACATGCCCAACAAGTTGAAGAACTTAAAAAACAACGAAATGAAGCACTGGTCGCTGGAGAACCCGAACGTTCTCAAAAAATCCAAAATAAGTTGGAGGAGTTACGCATGAATCAACTTCGAATCAAGTCTCAAGCCTGAATAGTTTTAAGCAAATCACATTAAAGTTTTTTACATCTATCGGAAAGGTTTAATCAATGTCAAACTTGGGAGAATTCAGTCAATCAAATGAAATCGGTCGATTGGTTTTGCAAGGTAAAGAAAAAGGTTACATAACTTATGAGGAAGTAAACAATGCTTTGCCTTCTAATTTTATCGCTCCGGAACAAATTGATGGATTGATGAATGTGTTTGGAGCAAACGAAATTCATGTCGTAGATTCTGACTCGGCAGGGAAAAAGCTCGTCTCTGAAAACAACATTTCTGAGGAGAAAGAACCCACACTCTCTGACAATGCCGTTGTCAATAAAAGTGAAAGCGTCTCTATTGACGACCCAGTTCGTATGTATCTGAGAGAGATGGGGACTATTTCCTTGCTCACACGTGAAGGAGAAGTAACCATAGCAAAAAAAATTGAGGCCGGACAACACGAAGTTATTGCATCTGTCGCCAATTGTTCTATCACACTCAAAGAAATAATGCAGCTAGGCGAACAAACAAAGCGAGGCGAAATCAGTCTCTTTGACGTAGTTATGATAGGCGAACCAGAAGAGAAAAAAATAGAAATAGAGGCTAAAGAAACTAAAAAATTTCTCAATACAATTAAACTTTTTAAGACCAATAGCAAAAAATTAAAAACGCTTCGAACGAAAATCACAGCCAAACTAAAAGATAAGACTAGGGAAAAATACGAACAAAATGTGGTGAGTCAAAACCGTATTCTAGAAGAATCCTTCCGCAGCATGAAATTAAGCCCTAATATAATGGACGGTATAATTGAAAAAATCTACGCGATTGCGGCTGAAATACGACTAGCAGGAAAACTGGAGCGCGATTTCGAACGAGAGTGGGGAATGACATTAGCTGATATTAAGAAACACGCTGGCGGCTGGAAAACAAACAGAAAAGTGTAAAACTACCACGTGGGAAAACGGTAACTCGAAAACAATACGAAAACTACATGAAACTAGTTCAGCCTGGACGCAGAAAAACAAAAAAAATTGAGCTCAAAATAGAAACACAAAAAGAACTCCTTCTCGCCACAGTCCGTTCAATCGCACGTGGTCGAATTAAAGAAAAAAATGCAAAGCGAGAGTTAGCAGAAGCCAACCTCCGATTGGTAGTTAGTATAGCTAAAAAATACACCAACCGCGGATTGCAGTTTCTTGATCTTATTCAAGAAGGAAACATAGGTCTTATGAAAGCTGTAGATAAATTTGAGTACCAACGAGGATATAAGTTTAGCACCTATGCTACTTGGTGGATAAGACAAGCCATAACCCGGGCTATTGCGGATCAGGCGAGGACCATACGAATCCCAGTTCACATGATCGAAACCATTAATAAACTCATCCGAGTTTCTCGACACCTAGTTCAAGAACTCGGGCGTGAACCTACTCCTGATGAAATCGCAAAAAAAATGACCCTACCTATAGATAAAGTCCGCAAGGTTTTAAAAATTGCCAAAGAACCTATCTCACTAGAAACACCAATTGGCGAAGAAGAAAACAGTCACCTTGGTGATTTTATTGAAGATAAAAAAGTGCTTTCACCCATTGATTCGGTAGTCAAAAAGAACCTTAAAGACCAGACATTAAAAGTACTTTCAACGCTTGCTACGAGGGAGGAAAAGGTGCTTCGTAAACGATTCGGAATCGGGCTTGACTCCGAACACACCTTGGAAGAGGTTGGTCAAGATTTTTCTGTTACTCGCGAAAGAATCCGTCAAATAGAGGCCAAAGCCCTGCGTAAACTAAGACATCCCAGTCGAAGCAAAAAACTACGTAGCTTTGTTGAAAGTTGATCGTCTTGGGCCTATAGCTCAGTTGGCTAGAGCTCCCGGCTCATAACCGGGCGGTCGGAGGTTCAAGTCCTCCTGGGCCCACCAAAAATATAATAGGCTTGCAAGTTCGAACTCCGTGAGCCCCCTTGT
>JBGTUV010000217.1:0-2392 GCA_041938985.1 Candidatus Nitromaritima sp.
AACGGTGAACAATGGTATCTCGAGGAATTGCTTAAGAACAATATACCAATCGACTTCCAAACCATAATCTCCGTTCAGCAGGTTGGTGTGTTCAAACCTAACCCAGCAGTTTATCGAAAGGCGGTGCAACTACTTGGGAGCGAACCAAGTCAGATCATGATGGTTGCAGCTCACGCTTTTGACATTCTAGGCGCACAGGCCTGCGGTTTCAGGTCAGCGTACGTTAACCGTTATCGCTTGCCGACCGAAGTGTCTACATATCAACCTGATATTGTGGTGAACGACTTTGTTGAGTTAGCCGGACGTCTGCTAGGTTAATAACACTTTGCTATCGTCGTTATTTATCTTGTTCCAAACTTAACCGTATCTGGGTTTTTAGTGCCTAAAATCGTGGTTGCCCGCCTCGGGATCGAACCGAGAACCTACTGATTAAGAGTTATATGGTGTAAGGTTATTAACATCAAGTGAAACATTATCCTCTTCACCAGTTAATGATACACCTCAAAGAGAAGGTTCAAGGATATGTCTATAGATATTAAAAGTTATTCTGCGAGAGAAACACTTCCCGGAGAAATACTGATAGAAATCATAATTGGAAAGTCCGTGGATGAGTTGGAGCATTGTCGTACCGGACATATCATGTACCCAGACTCAAGCCCCAAAGATGTTAAGAAGGCTTTTCCCGCCTATATAACTCTTTCCACTGGAATGATAAATCGATTTCATGCACTTGTGATCTCAACAAAGTCTTCCAAGAAAATCCCCGAAAAATTGAAAGACTCTTTCCCCCTTAAAGAATTTTGCTCTTGGTTTCGCGGCGAGGATATATCAAGGTTTTTAGGGTAAAGCCGCTAAGAACATAAGACCCTTTTAAAAATAAACTTTATGACTACTACTAATTTTCTCCCCACTTTTTCTAATGATTCTGACTCAGATTTAATTTCTCAAAACTCACACTCTAGACGCAGTGGGATGGAAAAGGAGGTAGAGAAGATCAGAGATTTTTTTTATTTACCTGACTTAACCCTTTTAGAAAAAAAGATGCTAGAGGACTGGATAGATTTCGTTTCTAGTTTGTCGCCACCGGATTATGCCGAGAAATGGTTAGGCATACAGGGAACCATCCGCAAGATACTTGCGCGAAAAAAAAACCAGGGAGAAAATTTAGAGACTTTTAAGCAAACCAAATCAGGTCAGGATCACAAAGGCCAGCCTGTATCGGGACGCATGATGTACCGTACCTTAGATTGGAGGACTTGGGAAACACTGCAAATCCCTCTTACCGAAAATTGCAATTTGCTGTGTCGCCATTGCACTCGAACTCGCAAGTTCATAGAAAAAGATATATCCCATAGTGAATTTAAAGTAAACCTTGCAAAGTTTTCCCCTTATCAGTTTGAAAATCTCCTTTTAAGTGACTTTGGAGAACCATTTTTAAGAAAGGATTTATTAAATATCTTGCGATATGTTAAAAGCCAGGGATTTGAGAGAGTTGAAGTAGTAACGACCGGAAACCTAATTAGGGAAAAAATTCGTAAAGCTATCGTAGAAGAGCAGCTATTGAATCGAATTTTGATTTCCATTGAGGGTGCATCCAAGGCACTTTACGAAGACATAAGAGGATCTGACTTTGAAGAGATGAAATTCTGCATTAAATCTCTAATCAACTATCGAAATCAGATCAATATGCCTGGCCCAAAGATAATATTTAATGCAGTTTGTCTTAAAGAGAATATACACGAATTACCAGGCATAATGGATCTTGCCTATGAGCTTGGCGTAGATGAGGTATATTTTGTTCATTTGAGTGGAATAGTTAGCGAAATGTCAGATAGTGAACGAAAACGATTAGAAGGAAAGCTCCTATTTACTGAGAACCACCTCAACAGCTGCGAAAACAACTTAGTCTTAGATATATTTCGAAAAATCGAAGCAAAATCCAAGCATTACAACATTCCTTTCAAACCCCCAGAAAACTATTTTGGCAACGCGAAAATCATGCCTGAAAAAAAATTCTCTGAGGATCTACGTTGCAACAAACCTTATGAGTGGGTTCAGGTAAATAATGACGGCAATGTTTTTCCTTGCTGCCAAATAGCTCAACGTTACTCGGTCGGGAGCATTGTCGATAAAACTTTTGAGGATATTTGGAACGAAGAAGAATACAAGATATTTCGTGAGGGCCTAGAAAATGGCAATCCCAATCCTTGGTGCCAATCCTGCAATATTTATAATGGCAAACGATTTTAGCATTTTTAAATTATAAAAATGAAAATCTTACAATCTTTTAGCCACAGATTCTTAAAATGCTTGTTCAATACGACTTGCACCTTTAACCGTAGGTGTTGAAGTCATAATGATCTTACGATTCCAGAAAGTAGTGGTTCTTTTT
>JBGTUV010000218.1:0-2375 GCA_041938985.1 Candidatus Nitromaritima sp.
TTAGTAGGACTATTCTATTACAGTAGTGCCTATCAGATTGGCACAAATTTGGCCCAGAAACTATAATGGATTAGTTGATTCAGTAGTGCTTCCAGAAATTTGATCTGTTCTCATCATCTGCTCTATCGCTTTTGTATCTGAACCTTCTGAAATTTTAGCTTTCGTCCCACTGGAATAGTAAAGTGGTGCTGCGACTACCATCAGAGCTGAGAAAAAAGAAGCATGTCATAATCTACTCCCCCTTGACGAGCTTATAGTTTACGGTTTCCATCGATTTTTTTCGATCAGTCCTTTAAATCCGGGGGTGGACTTTGAAACGGGATTCAGCCAGGCACCAACATGTTTTCTTTCCCATACATTCCCACTCTCATCTCCGGGAGGAAGAAATTTATATCGGTACAATTCGATTTTTATGCTCCCGGGTGGCTGATTCGGAAACGGGTTGTTCGCTAGAAGGCTCAAAGCACCCGCATCATTATGAAGAAGTTTCCATATTAAATGGAAAATCCAAGGCTGCTGTTGTGGAACACTCATGGCAGCGAACCAGATTTGCCAGTCCAGCCGGTAGTGGTAAGGCGAAATTATCGGAAGCCCTCTGTCTGTACCCCCTGGCTTGGCTTTAAACTCGTAAGGCCTCCAGTCAGTATTGGTATCAACCGATTCATCGGTAGTTCCTTCTATAATTAGTTCGTGTCTTTTCTTACCAACTGTCCCAAATAGGCCATAAGTATTGACCAAGCGCAACCTATCGAATGAAGTATTCATTATCTGGCGCGGAGACAACATGTTCTGAACTACGGGGATGCTTAACAGCAACACCAAGATCGCTACTGCGTAGGACATTCGAGTGGGCCAAAGCCTAGGCTTTGAGTTTTGCTCGGCTTGCTCAGCTTTCCGTGTAATGAATCGCGGTAGAACGTGACGAAGAAAGCTGTCATCGAAACAAGCAACCGTGGCTGCAAGAGTCAGACAGTTGATGAAAGACAAGTTGCCGCTAAAGATGAGAAAAATTTGAAAAAACACCAGCAACAATCCCGCCACGTGACGTGCAGGCCGAGGACCAAAAACAAAAAATGGAGCGATCAACTCTGTAAAATGGTTCCACATAACCTCGAATTTATGAAACCAGACCGGCATGAAATGAAACCATGGGCTTAAAGGATTAGGTAGGGGCTGGGTTTCGTAGTGATACACCATGCAGGTTAAGTCCAACCAACAATCATCGCTTCGGATTTTAATCATTCCAGCTCCAATATAAATACGGAAGACCAGCCACCGCAATAGCCAGAAAACCGGAGCAGGAGGAGGTGACCGCGGAAAAGGCCGCGGATCTATAAGCGGACAAATAAAAACCCCTAGAAAACCCGTTTCGAGAAGCTGACTCTCCCAGCCAAATCCATACCAAGTCTGGCCGATATTAACGAAGGACATGTACAGAAACCAGAGGACAAGAAGTATTGGAGCATTTGCAAACCCGATTAAAACCAAAAAAGACAGCATGACTCCGATCCAAGAACATATAACCAGCATACTTTCTGACAGATGAAACCAGAACAGCGTTGGTATTTTGAGGAAAGCGCTGAAAGTTGTTTCATATCTTAGCCCCAAGATATCCAGAAAATTTTTTGCCGGAAGCAGTCCGTTTTCACCAATTAGAGGTAAACCTTGATTCACGAGGATTAGAAACCCAACGAAATACATCCCCCCTAAAAATCTTAAAAAGACGAAACGGGTGAGCCAGTATTTGGACGGAGCAGTCGAACCGAAACCCAAGAAGCTTAATCTTTCTAGCATCGTTTTTCCCATCAGAGACACTGTGTATAAATTCGTTGAGGGTCTTTATAAAAATTTTTCTTTTTAGTCCAACTTAACACCTAAAATAGTATATCCTCGAAGTATGAAACCTATACTTATATATGATGGAAACTGCGGGTTCTGCCTCTATTGGATCGATATCTGGGGAAAAAAAACCAAAGACCGCGTCGAATATGCCCCGTATCAGTCTGTCAGCAATCAATTTCCTCAAGTGTCTTTAGATCAATTTAAACGATCAGTTCAATTGGTTAAGCCCGATGGAGAAATTACAGAAGGTGCAAAAGCTGTATTCGAAATACTGGCATACAACCCAAGTTTGACATGGCTTTTGAAAACTTACCAAAATTTTCCACTCTTCGCTAAAGTAGCCGAAGGAATTTATTATTTTGTTGCTAAGAATCGAAGCACCCTATCTTCAGTTTTGAGAATGAAAAGTAAAGATAAGTTATAATCATGGCATGAAAACCAAATCACTTGGCTGAGAAGAAAGTTATGGAGAATAAAGATAATTTATCTAAACCAATTCTTCACGGTTGCACGCATATCACTATTTGTTAATA
>JBGTUV010000219.1:0-2364 GCA_041938985.1 Candidatus Nitromaritima sp.
CTTTCTGATAAAAGGAGAAGTCATGGCTGCGAGAAGGCCACCGTAATCCAGGTTAAACCTCACTTCGTCTCCAACCTGAAAATTATGGTTTCCGCTGTCGAGAATAATATGATCACTGCTGGACCCGAGGATTTCTAGGTAGTCATTAAATTTCAAGCTAGATACCGGAATATCCTGCCTTCCTAAAGCTATAAGCACTCTCTGGTGAATGCCTCGATCTTGGAACCTGGGAACATTTCCAAAAGCATCTTCACAGGTCTCCCCAATTGGGACGGATGACTTTCTCTTGGACTCAATAACTTCGGCAATGAGTTGGAATGCGCCTGTGTGTAAACCCGGGATGGATTTTCGGCTCAAAGTTTCACAACCTAAAAGAATTGATTCACCCAGGCGAAGATTATTAATCCTGCCGACATCTTGGACAGATTTATACCACTCATAATTTGCCGAATTGCCGCCTGAAATAATTTCCAGATCAATGTGAAATTCTTTTTCTAATAAATCAACCAATTCGGAAAGTTCTCGCATGTTTTTACTGTCAGGTTTTATTCCCCCGTAGCAGGCCAAATTGCAGCCAATACCAATTATTTTTATATGGGGCAGAGAAAGGGTTTCCCTGATAAATTGAGGTAGATCACAAGGAAGTATCCCTTCACGTAGATCGCCTAACTCAACCATAATAATTACCTGATGTATTTTATTCTGACCTTTCGCATGATGGGAAAGGTTTTTAAGAGTCTTGATCTCGGTGTTTAAACTAATGTCCACATTTTTGACGATAGATTTAGCCTTGCTTAATGGCGTGCGCAAAAGAACAAATTGAGTTAAAATTCCTGCGCTTTTCATTTTTTGAATATTTTCAATACGCGAGTCTGCAATAAATTTGACTCCACCCTGAATCATAGCTTTGGCTATTAAAGGCTCTCCAAGTACTGCTTTAGTCACTCCCATTAAAGAAATACCCTTTTGCATATACAACTCATATAATTTTTTTGCGTTTTCTCGTATTTGGGATAGAGAAATTTCGATTCTAGGCATGGCCGATTTCATCTTTATCTTTCAGGTACCTGTCCACTTTGGTTTTTAATTTATGAAGAATTTATAGTTTTATCGCGTGATTTTATGTTTCAGCTTTGGAAAATTCTTGCTTAACGCTTGAACAAGTTTTTGGCACCCGTAGTTTAAAACATCTGTTGTCGGCAATTGAAGCCTCTTTTCATAATCTTCTATTACCTTCAGAATCCCATGGTCATCCATATCTTCATGGCTTAAAGTTATCGCTACCACCTTGGTTTTTGCGATCGTTTCGATCAGTTTGATTTCGCTTTCAGCAGAAGGCATTGCCAGTCGAGGAAAATCGCACCGGAACTTTCTAGCGGGAGGGTGTTGAAGGATAATTCCATCCGGCATGCTTCCTTTCAGAATACCGAGAGAACTCATGAAAGCGGGATGACTGATGGCACTTTGCCCCTCCACTAAAATGATGTCGGGATTTTCGTTTCTAAATGCCTGAACAACAGAGTTTTCTACTTCACCCACCACGAACTGAGAAATAAGCGCATCGGTCGACACTCCATATCTTGCTCCTTGCATCAAGCTGGTTTGTCCAGTTGCAACAAGTACTGATTTTATTCCGAGATTATTCAGGGTTTTATTGAGTTCCACTGCTGTGGTCATTTTTCCGCAAGCACAATCGGTCCCCAATACAGCTATTACGGGGACATTTACTTCAGATATTTGACCCGTAAAAAGGTGCAAATATTTTAAAAGAGGGGGCTTTCTAATGTCCTTGATTCGAATGCCGTTCAGCGCAGCTACTTGAGCAAACTCCGGGTCTTCTGAGAAAAACTGGTGTAGACCGCTAATAATGTCCATTCCCTTTTCCATGGCTTCCAGGATCACGAGTCTCTCATTATTAGCAATATAGGTCTCTAAGGGGGCTTTTCCGTAAATATAGAAATCTGGTATATAGGCAAGTTTCCCCAAGGCATCATCTAGACTAGCAAAAATTGGAATCCCACTTTTCTCCTCTCCCAGTTCTTCCCCTGCATCTTTTCCCGTTAATGAGCTATCAATAACCCCAACAATGGTATAGATTTCCGAGTGACGGACCAACGCTGCTGCGGTTTTCCCATCTACCAGTCCAAATTGATTTTCGCAATAAATCAGGGCTGTTTTTTTGTGATTAGTATTCCATTTTTCCCCTAATCTAAACTCGAGAGTGGCAATCCGCTCTTGGTTTTTGATGAGGTTCTTTGTTCTTGGTTGAGTTTGCATTAAATTCCTTTAGCGATCGTTTAGGTGTCGCGGACTCTGGTTTTTAGTAACACTCTGGCATCGATTGGGAGGGCAGAAGAATCTTAA
>JBGTUV010000220.1:0-2338 GCA_041938985.1 Candidatus Nitromaritima sp.
GCAGATAAATTGCTTTATGGCCTTAATTGCAGAATCTTGACAATTTGCTCGCGCGTAGATCTCAACACGATTGCAGGTAGATAAAATGGTATGTTCGATTATATCGGGAAAATTGAAAAGGCGATCAACAGATTCCTCTATTTTACCTTTTGTAAAAGCAAGTTTCTCTCGAATTTCAACGGGAGTTGTCTTATGATTCACTCCAACGAGTATGAGATTTACTTCAGCCATTGTTATACCACGTGGAAAAAATAAGAAACAATTATAGTAATGAACCCAAGAATAGCACCTTGAGCAGCTTTTTTACCTCGCCAGCCCACTAGAAGCCTCCCAAAAAAAATACCGCAATAAATCAACCAAACGACTATAAGAGGCCATGTTCTCAGCACATCCCACGAAAATAATGATTCGTCTGTTTTAACATTCCAGATCGATCCGGTCATGAAACCAATAGTAAACAGAGGGAATCCAATGGCAATGACTTTGTAATTCAAATTATCAAGCACCTCAAGCGATGGCATTCTAAAGTACATAACACCAAGTTTTTTAGTTTTTACTTGGTTCTCCTGAATAAGATACATGACAGCGGCACCAAACGCGATTGCAAATGCTGCATAACCAATAATGGAAAGTGTGCGATGCATCGTTAGCCAGAACATAGTTGATGATTCGTCTATTAATGAATATTCTCGCGATTGGAATGCTGAGTATAAAAGAATTAGAAATACAACCGGGATAACAAAAGCACCCAAGTCTTTTATCTTGTATTTCCATTCCGTAATAAAAAAAATAATAACTATGACCCATGCAAAAAACGATGTTATTTCAAAACCCGTTGTGTATGGGCCGTGTCCCGTTTCCATTGAACGAAGACATATAGTGACTGTATGAGAAAATAGTCCCAACCCCAGAGAAAAAAAAGAAATTGATTTTACCAGAGGTGTTCGGTAAACCAGATATAGTGTGTACCCTAAAGCAGCAATAAGATAGATAATCAGAGTACTATTAAAGGTAATATTTGCCATACATATGTGTTTGTCTAATGCAAAATAGCACCGAGCAAGCCGCTGTCACGATAATATAAACAATTAATTCATCGTAACATTTTGTATTCTTGGATTCAACAGGTCCTAAAAAGTGAACCAGGAGGGAAATTAAAAGTTGATATTTTACGGGGTTTATACGAAGACTTTGATCTGTTTTAGATGCTAGTTATTTTTCATTTTCTTTGTTTTTAAGTATATCCTTAAGCTCTACCATGAATTCATTTACGTCTTTAAATGACCTGTATACAGAGGCAAATCTAACATAAGCCACATCATCTAGGTTGTAGAGTTCTTTTACTATTTTTTCTCCAGCGATAACTGCCGAAATCTCTTTATCTCCTAAATCCTGACAGTATTGTTCAACATTATCAACTAGCATTTCCATTTGTTTAATACTAACCGGCCTTTTTTGGCAGGCCTTCTTCACCCCTGATAATATTTTTTCGCGATCAAATTCTTCCCTGCGTCCGTCTTTCTTAATAATATAAGGGAGGGTTTTTTCAACACGTTCATAGGTGGTAAAACGCTCGTTACAGCTAAGGCATTCACGTCGTCTGCGTGTACTATTACCCTCTTTATTTAAACGAGAATCAATAACTCGATTTTCAAGGTTTGCGCAGGAAGGACATTTCATTTTTACTAATCTTTATTAATAAGTTCTGCATAAAGTGGAAACTGCTCGCAAAATTCTCTTATATTTTCTCGAGTCTTATTATGAAATGAAGGTTCGTCAATACGCTCCAGAGTTTGAACAATCATACCAGCAATCATATCCATTTCCCTGTTTTTCATACCTCGTGTAGTAAGAGCAGGTGTTCCTATACGAATTCCAGAGGTAACAAATGGACTCCTCGTTTCAAAAGGAACGGTGTTTTTGTTAACAGTTATCCCTGCTAAATCAAGAGCCTCTTCAGCAGCTTTTCCTGTAATATTTTTATTAGATAAGTCTACCAATATTAAGTGAGTGTCAGTACCACCACTCACTATTTTAAATCCAGCCGAAGCTAAGCACCCTGATAAACGTTTCGCATTTGAAATAACCTGTTTTTGATAGGTTATAAAGTTACTTTCGAGAGCCTCTTTGAAGGCAACTGCCTTAGCAGCGATCACGTGCATAAGAGGGCCTCCCTGAATACCAGGAAATATTTTTTTATTTACATCCTTAGCGTATTTTTCTTTGCATAAAATCATACCACCACGTGGGCCACGCAGAGTTTTGTGAGTGGTAGTCGTTACGAATTCTGAATAAGGAATTGGAGAGGGATATAGTCCAGCAGCAACTAAGCCTGCTG
>JBGTUV010000221.1:0-2328 GCA_041938985.1 Candidatus Nitromaritima sp.
CTGACTCTTAATCAGTAGGTCCTCGGTTCGATCCCGAGACGGCCCACCATTTAAAACAATGGGTTACAGTTTAGGCTGTAGCCCATTTTTGCTTCTGGGTAGCATATGGGGTAGCATTTTTAGTGAGTTTAGTGCGAAGATTCTGCAAGTTTCTCCTGGGAAATCCCGGTTTAATAATCTTGTTATTTTGGTATTATTTTCGTTCGTTCTGAAGTGAAAGATAGAGCGACATAACCGATGCTTTCTATCTTTGAACTTCCAATTTCATTTGTGGCCTGATTTAATTTGGAGGTTTTTCTGGAATAGAGAGTTAATGGAAAAATCCGCTAGTTAACTTGTTTAAGGATAAGCAGATTATGCCAAAACACGCTTTTTTAGGAATGGGAATTATGGGAGCATCTATGGCTGCCAACTTAGGTCGCTCAGCATTGAAAACGAATATTTGGAACAGAACAAATCCTAGCCCGGGTATTCAAATCGCGAAAAGGGCTGGGTGCAATGTTGTTAAAAGCATCGAAGAAGCGGTTAATAGTGTTGATTTCATTTTTACTTGCGTGTCCGATGCGCCGGATGTTGAAAAAGTTCTTTTTAGTTCAGGAGGAGTAGTTGAAAATGCAAAAAAAGGCGCATTAATAATCGATTTTAGTACTATTGGTTCTAAAGCGGCAAAATCTTTTGGACATAGATTAAAGCAAATTGGATTAAGGTTTTTGGATGCCCCCGTTTCCGGAGGGGATATAGGTGCGAAAAATGGGTCTTTGACCATTATGGTTGGAGGGGCGGATCAAGATTTTTCAGATTCATTGACCATCCTGAAGGTATTAGGAAAAAACATTCATCATTGTGGTCCGGTTGGGAGCGGACAAGCCGTTAAATTAGTGAACCAAATTCTTGGCGGTATTCACATGGTGGCTTTATCTGAAGCAATGCGACTTGCTGAAATTCAAGAAATTGACCCTAATTTGATAGTTGAAATATGTAGTACCGGAGCCGCTGGATCATGGGCTTTGTCTAACTTAGGTCCTAAAATGATTCAATCGGATTATTCCGCAGGGTTTAAAGTAAAAGACATGCTGAAAGATTTGAGACTAGTACATGAGGAGCTTTTAGACCGAGAGATTTTGCCTGGAGTCAATCTCGCCCAAAAATTATTTGAACTTGTTATTACTACTTTTCCGCAAGATCAAGGGGGCTTAATGGGAACTCAATCTATGGTTTTAGCATATAAAAACGGCCTACAAAATGAGTTGAAATAGAAGGGGTTGCATAACCCCTAAATTAAGAGGCACTATGGGCACGATCCACTACTTTAACAACAAATTGTATTGGAATAAGCGATTTGTTTTTCTTGTAACGGTTTACCTTTTTCTGAGTTTTGTTTTCGTGGATTCAATTTGGGCGGAGCATTATGCCCTGCGCACGGAAAGCAAAAACACTAAATTTATTTTAGCGGATAAGGCTATAAGGCTCGCGCTAATCGATACCCTATATTACAGGTACGATAAATGGTTTTCGACTTTCGGGGTTGAGATCGAGCGTTTGAAACATTCGCCCAAAAACTTAGTAAACAAGTCTGAGTTGATGAAGTTTCATTTTGCATTCGCAGGTCTCACAGGAGAACTCACTCACACCCTGGCTTTCACCAGCAAGTTTTCCATTCCAGAGATCAAAGAGGATTTCATTTTTCATAGTAAGCGGGTTAAGGAGTTAGCTTATGAAATTCTGGATCAGGAGGGTGCCAATCTGAAGCAAAAAGCGGAAGCGTATCTTTACCTAGGCGCTTCCGAAGGATACATCGGTGTTTTTGAATACGGGGAAGGTAACCTGATTACAGCCTTGATCAATGGACTTCAAGCAGACAACCATTTTGAAAAAGCACTTGAGCTAGATTCACAAAGGGTCGATGCCTATTTTGGATTAGGTGTCTATCGTTACGCTAACAGCCGTCTTGGAGGTTTGGGAAATTTTATCATGCAAGGAGGCAACGACTTGCGAGAGGTAGGCCTCAATCATCTTGAAAAGGTTTTGCGGATGAATACCAGGACTAAACCCCTTGCCATGAAAACACTCGCGTGGTTTTATATCTCGGAGCAGATCAATCCGGATAACGCAGAGCTCCCATTAAATCACCCACTTCATCGATCGCAAAGTAAGATCCGTTCAACAGAGTTAATTGCCGAAATGGAGGAGCATTACTTCGAAGAATCACCTTATGGTGATTTTATTGGGAATAAAGAAGTGACACTAATGAAAGCAGTTCAATTTGTCATAGATAAAAATTACGTAAAAGCACGCGGAGAGTTTCTGAAGGTTAAAAATATAGTAGAT
>JBGTUV010000222.1:0-2300 GCA_041938985.1 Candidatus Nitromaritima sp.
TACCTAATTTTTCAAAATGGAAAGAAAAATATGAAATAAACGGACAAGCAAAAAAAGTTTATTTCGACATGATGCTTGCTCGTTCCACATCTGTTAAAAATAACAACAATGTGTCAGTCACTTTTGACGTTAGTAAAAATTTATACAAGGTACACGATGATACTAATAGCGATAGTGTTGAAGACCACGGAGAATCAATAAAATCTGTAAACCTAGAAAACAATGTGGAGTTTGGCTACGTACCAGGACTACGTGACATCGACGGAAACATGGTCACATCGCCTGTTTTTCTGGAAAGCGGTAATACTGTCACATTTAACCGGAGAGGTCAGGCTAGCAAAGGCGGTTCTATTTTTTTAATTCATAAGAACGACATTGGAGTTTCTAATAACCGACTACGATCTATAAATATTTTAAGAGCTACAGGTGCCGTGGAATACCTAAAGTACGATATTAAAGCGACTCCAACTCCCTGGGCATACTAATGAATACTTCAAAAATTAAATCTTTGTATTTAAGCTCAAAGGATAAGCAACATGGGTTTACCTTGATAGAAATTTTGGTAAGTATATCGATCCTGACAATTGGGATATTGGGCCTGATAGGGGTCGTTGACTCTATAATTTACTATCAAAGTAGGTCCGCAGAAGTTACTCAAGCTACTCTTCTCACTACAAACAAGATAGAAGAAATAAAACGCCTTTCAACAAACGAGCCCTCAGGAGGAATATACGGATTTAATTATCTCGTCACTGATTACCTGGTCGACAAAAAAATGACCCAAATTGACGAAAAAACATATTCCTTTTCTGAAGTCATAAACGAAGGATCAAAACTTCCAAAAATGACCAGGACTGTAACACTACAGACCTATCCTCCTGGAGATGAAAGTTCTTTTTCCGATCCAGGTAAAATTAATTTGTTAGAAGCAATCATAAAAACTGAATGGACAGACAAACGAGGGAACAAGAAAAGCGTGGAACTGGGTTCCTTGATTCACAAGAGGCATTTTATCGAATGAGTAAGCTTCCAAAACAAGAATTCTCGAAGCAAAACCTTTTTCAAAATCAAGATGGTGTTGCTCTAGTGGGCTATATATTTGTCATGATGGCTATGGCAGCTATGGCCATGGCCGCATTACAAATGACAAATCTGGATTTACAAACTTCTGAATCCCACCAAAAAGGAAAGAAAGCATTTTATTCAGCTGAGGTCGGCCTGGACCTTGCCGTTGCTTCAATTGTAAAAGAGTTTGAGAATTTGATTCCTTATACTCAATCGTCAGATTATCCCAACGCCGATGCAAATGGTTTCATTACAGTGGCAAACTACCGTGATTATAGCATCAGATACAAAGTAACAAATCCCTTGGAAACATTTCTCTACCAAAGCTCGGTTGGGAACAGTTTTATTTATCACTATGCACACACATATGATATCGAGGCAACGGCAAAGTCTCTTAAGGACACCTCAAAAGAAACCATCAAAGAACGGATTCGAATTTTAGAAACCCCATTAGTGCAATATTTCGTTTTTTTTGGTCAAACCGGGGGAGGAGCCGATCTAGAGTTGTTTCCAGGACCACTAATGAACATGTGGGGTCGCATCCATTCCAATGGAAATATTTATATAGGTTCATCGGGAGATGGAAGCGGCGGTTTTTCCACTATCAATTTAAGAAACTATGATGACCAAGGGAATCAATCACCACATTTAATGTCAGCCTCAGGAAAAATTACCACCAGGTTTAAACATTCGGGTCACACTTTCGACAACACTGTTTTTATAAAAACATCAAACATGGGGACTGATTTTTCGCCTGTGCAAGCGCTTTCCCCAGTAATGGACAAAACCAATGAAGCTGAAGAAGAGGCAAAATTTAAAGGTTACGTTTTAGTAAATGAACCCCAGTTTGTCACCCCCTCCAGAGACCTTATAAAAAGAGGAGAATTTTATGAGAAACGGGCAACGAGTCCAGGGAAAAATACCATCGACGGAATCACGATCATTGGCACTGGAGGTTTAGGATCTGGGAAAATAGAGGTAACTGTTTCGCGGCCAACTTTAACCAATGTGACCAACCTTATAAAAACCGGCCGAACAACTTCCGGTAATTCTATTTCCGGTCTGCCTTTTCCTATAATTCGTGAAACCAAAAATGCGTTTGGTGATTGTCGAGAACAGGATCGACACGTAGATACAACCGATATAGATTTAAACGCATTGCAGCGCTGGTACGAGGCGTATTTATCTGATCTCGGTTTAAATCTAGGGGGCGATGGGATCATGATATACACTTC
>JBGTUV010000223.1:0-2273 GCA_041938985.1 Candidatus Nitromaritima sp.
AGAAGCACTAGATATTTCGGGATTTTGGTCAACGGGAGGGAGGGAGGAGAGTTAGGTAGATTCCCCTGAGGATCTCGGATCCCGGCTCATAAAAATCATCAATGTATCGATCTCACTTCATCAAGAGGGAATCCCTGTTGTGTTTTCAATCCCAGGGTTTCATTCACTGGGATGTGCAAAATGCCATCAAGGAGAGTCACTCCATTTGAAAGCCGCAGATCGGATGCGCAGGGTTTTAGCAAAGCTCAAAATAATGCAACCGGAACTAACTGAAATACCGCTTCGCCAATATATTATTCAATCTTGGTCTGACAAGTTACTCGCACCCAACCAGTTAGCCCATACTACCTTTGATACCATTCGTATTTCACCCGCTGCTATTTTAATTGATAGCAAGGCATACCGGGAAGCCACACACCTTCACGAATCTCTTCATCTAACCCAAAAATTTATTGGCCTAGCCAACGAATTGGAAGCCTACAGTCTAAATATTATTTCCGATCCCCGTTTTTTACTTTTAAATTTTCCTTATTTCGAAGACATAATCAAAACCTTTTTTATCGAAAATTTTTCTGAAGTTCTAAATAGTTTTTACGCACGTCCTATTCGCGAACAACTCTTTGTCCCCAAAGAAACTCAATGGTTTTTGGCTCCATTTAATGAAGATCAACTAACGCACCTAAGGCAAGCGATTAATATAATTGCCCCTCTTTTAAATGAGGTTTCACGGTTAAATCGAGATTATCCAAAAGAATTTGCCTACCTCAGTGAACAAACAGGCAACCCCGCTCTGCTTTTGGAAATCGTTGCGGCAAAGCAGTTTCCAATCCCCGATTCGGGGGTATCGGAGGAAACCCGACGAAAAGCATTTAGTTTTTTTGATCTACAAATGAATAATAAAGACAACATACGGCTGGGTTACAAAATTAATCGTAAAAAGGAAGCTTTTTTGTTCATCCAAAATCAATTGATGATTAAAGACCCCGCTATCCACCTGCGGCTTTACTTTGAATATATTAAAAAAAGCTTTGTGAAATCGGACGGAAAAATTAACGTGCAAATTGCAGAAGGAGAAGATTTCAACTCTTACGTGTTGTCAAAAATTAAGGGTGTCCGAAAAATGATCAGCTATAAGGGTATGAGTAAAATTGAACGAGAAGCCGCTAGGAAATGGATTAAAAAGATGCTCTTTCTAGACCAAGCAAAAAAGAACCCTAACCCATCATTAGGTGGAGGAGGAGATGTTGGGGAAAACTTTTAAACTCAAAGTCGTGCCGCAGGAGTTACAGGCGAGGGACCTTTCACATGATCTTGTAAAGTCTCCTCTTGAACCTTCTGCTGAAGGTTGATCAATCCGTCAATCACCATTTCAGGACGTGGTGGGCACCCTGGGATATAAAGATCCACCGGAATAATGGTATCTATCCCCATCACAGTGGTGTAATTGTCATAAAAACCACCGGAGACTGTACAAACCCCGTAAGCAACCACCCACTTAGGCTCTGTCATCTGGTTGTAAACTTTAACCAGAATGGGTGCCTGCTTGTGGCTGATAGTCCCCACCACCATTAGCAGATCTGCCTGACGTGGAGAAAACCTAGGGAATGCTGCACCAAAACGATCTAGATCGTATCTTGGGCCGGCCACAGACATAAACTCCATTCCACAACACGCAGTAATGAACGGATAAATAAAAAAAGAGTACTTCCGCGCCCAGTTAACCGCCTGAGTCATCTGTGTCACAATCACATTGTTTCCAAGACTCATTTCCAAGTCGGATTGATATAATTTACCCATCCCAACAACTCCTTCTCATCCAAGTTACTATCACGTTGTGAATGACCTCAATCATAAAATATTTCCTGATAAAAGCAAACAAAATCCATCCTTCCGGACCTAATTTTATGTTTCCTGAAATCAGTTAAACAAACAGCAAATGAACTTCACAGTTGAGTATGGTTATTGCCCAAGTGGCGGGCGGGATGTATAATAACACCATCTTAGAAAAGCAAACTCTGGGGAAGTAATGCCATGCATTATGAGGGCAACAAGGAAGCTAAAGGTTACACCAAGTCTATTTCTGAAACTGAGCAGGTAGTTCGAGCAAACCTGAGCAAGGACGGGAAAACCCTTGATATAACAGCTTGCTATATTAAAGAATACGGGGCTAAAGATATTTCGAAGTTTGAGTTTTTAAGGGATCTAACCTCTCTTAACATGGGCACCAATCTCATAGGCCACCAGGGAGTCAAGTTCTTGGCTCAGTCTAAAGT
>JBGTUV010000224.1:0-2268 GCA_041938985.1 Candidatus Nitromaritima sp.
GTTCGATCTAGACTTAAAGTTACCAACTATTTCAGGCATCCTAAATAGTCACCCTCAAAAAACATTTTTTAATTTATTTGAGGTGTTGGCTAACCGTACTTATCAAGTAGATTTTCTACAGGAGCTATACCAAATACTAGTACCTTTTCAAGAATATAAAGCGAGGCATATTCCCAAGGACAACCCTCGTTTGCTAAAAAGCATTGCTAAATATAAAAACCTGAATGAAGAATTATTTAATCATTCTGAGTTTGAATTTGGAGATCAAATACACGAATTATTCTTGATGCGAGGAGATATTGAGCGTCCTTCAGATTTAAAAAAAAGGGTTGTTACCCAGTTGTTCAAACGCATTGATATTAACAAAGTGAAAAATATATTACGTGAATATGAGGGGAGTGCACGACCAGACATAGGTGAATATATTTCTTATATCGAGGAATACGGTTTTGCAATTCTGGGAGGAGAGGTGCCCATTCTTGGGAAAAAGAGCCATCGCCAGCGTATTAACGAACCAGAATTTTTGGCCTTATTTTTAGAGTTCATTCAAGAGGTATGCGAAGAATTTGAACATGTAATATTTGATACGCCGGCAGGTGGAGTGAACCATCTGTCGTCTATAATGAACTCAATTGACCAAATTTTATTTGTGTTCGATGTGAGCAATCCCATAGCTGTCAAAGGTAGCATCGACGCCCTGCATACATTCATAGATTATTATGAGGATTTTTATATAAACTATAAAAAGGGGCACTTGACGGGTTTGGATAAGTCCTATGTTGACCGGTTAGTTGCCATAAGAGGTGCGAAAGCAGTTGAGCAGGCTTTAAAAACTAAAAAGATGGGTATTATTTTTAACCGTTGTCAGAACAACAATGAAATCACTCTGTGTCTTGACCAATTGAGGGACTATCTAGATACCCTAGATAAATATGAGAAATACAAGGATCGCATTCACCTCGTTGGATCGCTCCCAAATCACAAGGTTGTAAATATCACTAACAATCGGGGGACCCTATTTTATGGTAAGGATAAAACGTTGTCGGATCGAGTGGATACCATTGCAACAAGTATCATTGATCCAAATTATACCTCCCCGACTCTTATATATTCCAACGCGGAAATCATTTCTTCTTTCAAAAAAAAATCCAAACTTGGTTTTGGTGCTACCTTTAGTCGTATTGCAAGTAGTTTGAGTTGACCCACCAGCAATCAATTAATGGTTTGTAATTCAAGGATTTCTATATAAAATAGAATCGCTTTTTCATATATGCTTATTCCGTGTCCGTTTTTGGATTGATCATAATAAAACTAAAATCACAACTTTTAGTAAATCAATATGGCTATAGCCGAAAAAATAAAAACCCTAACGATTACGGAGTTTAATCTGATCGCCAATAAGGACCCATACGGAAGTTATGACCGGCGTACACGGGAAACTCTCCAGCAAATTATTTATAAACTAGTGGGTAATCCCAGAACACATACGGACCTGGAACGAAAACTTTTCTATAAATTTAGAGACGCAAAATTCGGTGCTCTAGAGAAAAAATCAAAGCAGGTCAAACTTGAAGTCACGCGTTATCGGCTGTCAAGTAATGCAAAGCACTCCATCAAGCTGTTAGCTTCCGCCTTGGGTGTTTTAATTCTATTTGGATATATTACATACGAGTTTATTTTAGATACGGATACTAGACAACGGGTTGATATAGCTTTAAACGACAGGCTAAATAAAGTGGGGCTGGTTTCTAAAAAGGGAATGGATAAAATTCGACAGACTCTTCAGGCTGCAACCGCAGAAAACGAACAACTAAACCAGGTTGTTGAACAGATGATTAACAACGATAATAAGGCTAAAGAAAATCTAAAATACATTCTCAAAGAAATTTATAATAAGCCTAAAACTAGATATATAAAAACGAAGGATCTCAACATTATAAAATATGGCAAGAAAGAAATAAGACGGTACAAGGATGATCCTAAGTTATGGTATGTTCTTGGCGTCGTGCAACAAGGTGTAATGCGTATTTTTTATGATGATGAAGAAGTTCTCCAGATCAGAGCAATATTTGGGCGCTCAGGGGAAGAGACGCCCGTGGGCAATTATTTGATTAAAAATCGCTCGTACAAACCTACCTGGTATAAGAAAGAAGATGTCAACGGTCAGATAAAGGTTCGTGCCATTCCCTTTGGTGATCCTGATCATGAACTTGGCCACTGGTGGTTGGGGATGAAAAAATTAGGAAGCCCTGTGCCCGGGAGTTATGG
>JBGTUV010000225.1:0-2244 GCA_041938985.1 Candidatus Nitromaritima sp.
CGGACTGAAAATCCGTGTGTCGGTGGTTCAATTCCACCTCTGGCCACCGCAATTTGCAACTGTTTAAGGTATTCTCTTATTTTATAATTTAAACTGTGGTGTCCATATAGGTGTCCATCATTCCTGAATTTGTCCCTTTTTCTTCCAACCATTTCATACCCTTCATTTCTGCCTCTGTTACTAAATTGTAACGCTGAAAAGCACTGTCAGTTTTATGACCAGATATCTTTTTGATAGCAAAGTGGTCATTTCCAGCTAGTCTAAGGTTATTTATTGCACAGTGTCTTAGGTCATGAAAAGTAAAGTCACCAAGACAAGACACTTCTACTGCTTTATCGTATGCCCTTCTGTTAAAACGCCTTTTTGAAAATACAAATCCACCTTTAAGTGGTCTTGGTAAGCTTTGGAAATAAGCAATAATCTTAGGGTGCATAGGAATAGACCTAACGGTTTTGTTTTTTGTTCGATTTACACCGAGCCTTATGAATCCATGTTTGAAATCTATCTCTTCCCATGTAAGATTTATGATTTCTTCCTGTCTCATTGGTAGGTAGTAGGCTATCAAAACAAAACCCTTTATGTCTCCATAACAGTTACTTAGCAATCGCTTAAATTCATCTTGCGACAAGACTCGTTCACGAATATTATTCTCTTCTAACTGTTTTATTCTCCCTATAGGATTGAATTCCAGTTTCCCATAATCAACAGCTCTGCGAAGCATTGCTCTGAAGTTAGCAACGTTCCTATTAATCGTTGCAGGTTTTGCGGGTCTCCCCCTCTTCGAATTTACTCTTAGTCTATGCTTTCGAAAATCTTCGATATGTTTTAGTTCCAATTGACTTGCTGTAGTGTTTTCTCCAATTTGTTTAACTACGAGACTTACACAATGAGCAATATCAGAGAAACTTCTTTTTTGCTTAATTTCAGACAAGTCTAAATACCAGTCTCTTAGTTCACCCAAGTTAACTAAAACATTTTTGTTTATTTGGAGATGTCTTTTTTCAGCTTTAGCAGTTTGGATTTTACGTAAACGATTTTCAGCAGATTGTTTACTTCTACCGATCCTTTCACGTACACGTTTCCCGTTTTTATAGTATTCAATCCAATAATTTTTCGATTCGGCTTTCTGGACATTATGACCACATTTACATAGCTTTCTTTTAAGTCCACCTCTTATCCTGCAGGCTGGACATTCAACTAAGATTCCCATTTTCATTTTCTCGTTTTTAAGTGTTCTTTGATAATTTCTTGTGATTGAGATTTATTTCCCAGTACACAAAAGGATGCTATGTATTCATCTAGCCCCTTAAGTTCAGGACTTCCGTGCATCTGATCTAAAATTTCTTCTTCGGTTATTTTCTCGGTATCCTTTTCTGCTGAATAATCATTTTTGAATTTAGTATACAAAACTGACCATAGTTCCCTTCTTTCGATGAAAAGTACTAGGAGTATTCCTTTTAGTCTCTCAATGATCTGTTCGTCATAAACTCTTTTTTTCCTCAATTCAGAGCTAATAAATTTATGATCTAAGTATTCAGCCTTGAATAAATAGAGTACCGCACTTGTGTCTGTTGAGTTTTCATCTCTCCATTTTCTTATTCGTTTTATGTCATTTCTTTCCTCTCGTGTAATATTTTTCATCTCACCAATCCCTGTGATCAGCCACGTTAGAGATAACTCAGGGTAGGCCTCACTGATTTTGCTACAGGTGTCAAATCCCGGATCACCATCGCCATTAATTATTCTAAACATGTGGGCATAGTTCAAACCTGTTTCCCTTGAAAATTCTGCTTTGCTGATGTCAAGACTATCAATAAATTGATTAAGTCGCTGACCGGCTTTCTTTGGCTTAATATTCATAATTATCAATGTATAGCTTATTGTGTATAGCAATATTGCGTGTTGTGCTAATACAAATAGTTCATTATATTATTCAGTATATATTATAATTAATAAATATGAAAGGAAATAATATGGAAACACTATATACAGCTGAAGAGGTTAGGATAGCACTCAAGGTGAAGATGCCAACAATACGTAGCTGGATTCATCAGCAAAGACTTCCTGTGGTCAGGGCGGGACGAAGCGTAAGGATTCGTGAGTCTGTACTAATCAAGATTATTGAAGAAGGGTTGGATGCCGTTAAAGTGGAGAATAATACTGGAACAATTAATTAGTGGAAAGAATGAAGATAGAAACATCAAAAATTTTTACAGAGAATATCCCTAATCAACTCAAGTCAGA
>JBGTUV010000226.1:0-2240 GCA_041938985.1 Candidatus Nitromaritima sp.
AGGGTGAAACCGGTTCACTTGATAAGATATTCCTAGATTTGAAGGTAGCGTTCACTAAAGATGAGTTTGTTTCCATCCTCTATACAGTTATTGGATCCGAAGGTTATAAACTAGAATCAGTTTTTAATATCTTGTTTGGAGGCGAAGGAAAAGTATTTAGCAATCAAAATCAGCACGAAAGTCTCTACAGACACCTCAGGATATTATTAAAGAAAATTTACTCCGATTTAAAACAACCTGAATCAAAGGTAACCTCTGCTTTGCGTGATCAAACAGTTAGTATCAAACTTAGCTTGATAGAAATCTTAAGGTTTCTTGAAAAAAACGAGGTCGGATTGAAGGATTTACCACAGGACCTTTTAGATAAAATTCACGATCTAGATCATTTTTGCAGGGAAACATTGTCCCGTTTAGCTGACCGGTCTGTCATTCCAAATCTAAAATTCATTCATGATGCAAGACTTGCTATTAAAATTATTCTCCCTCACGCTGCTTCTTTAGAAGAAGAAATTTATTCCCAGCTTGGTTTCTATTAAGAATAGTTAGTTTCCATTCTCTCTATCCAGCTGGCACCGCTGCTTTCGACCCCTCAATCTTTAGTTTGTCGTTTTTCCTCGACAAAACACCTCTACCCCTTAACATATGACCGGATGCTTCTTCCACAACAACTTTCACCATATCACCTGGGCTAATCCGTCTTTTGTCTCCAGTAAAGTTAACTGACCAGTATTGAGCATTTCGCCCCCTAAAATCGGCACCAGGTTTAAAACTTTCACTTTCTACCAAAACGTCTACTTCCTTACCTATAAATTTTTCTCCTTGTTCAAGAGTTAATTTCTTTTGTAACTCAATCGTTCTTTGTAAACGAGCCGACTTCACTGACTGCGGCACTGAATCTGGAAAATCCTGCGCTGGTGTATTAGGGCGTGGACTATAACTGAACATATAACTGTTGTTGAACTTTATTTTTTCCATTAAAGCAAGAGTATCTTCAAATTCTGATTCTGACTCACTCGGATAACCCACGATGATATCGGTGGATAATCCTATATCTGGCACAACAGTCTTAAGCTCCTCTATTATGGAAATATATTCTTCTATCGTATGCATTCTACGCATTTCTTTAAGAATACGGTTATTTCCACTTTGCACAGGAAGATGTAAATGATTTACCAAAATATCAAGGTCCTGATAAGCCGAAATGCATTCGCGGGTAAAGTCTTTTGGATGACTCGTCGTGAATCGCAAACGCTCCAGACCAGAAATCGACGCGATTCGATATAATAACTCATGAAAAGGAATCGGTCGTTTAAGCCCCCGTTTTCCATAAGCGTTAACGTTTTGCCCTAACAAAATAATCTCACGTGCACCTCTTGATACTAAAAGTCGAACCTCTTGTTCAATCTCTTCGGCTTCTCGGCTTTTTTCTCGACCACGCGTGAAAGGAACTACGCAGAAGGTACAATATTTGTCACAACCTTTAATTATATTAACAAACGTAGTCGAACCCGGTTTTAAAGGAGTTTCGCCCGAAAGCTCAGGAATCTTATAATTTGTATCTGTATCAAACTGGGTCCGTACCACCGGTACTTTCTTTTCCTTGACCTCGTCCACCACCCGAACAATATGCTCCACCCCATCAGGCCCTATAACAAGGTCAACAAACGGCATTTTTTCCAAAAACTGTTCCCCCTCCTGCTGGGCCAAGCAGCCAGTAAACCCAAGAATTAGATCGGGGTTAGCTTCTTTAAGCGGTTTTAAGTTTCTAGCAAGAGAATATATTTTTTGTTCTGCCTTGTCTCGGATTGAACATGTATTGATGAGGACCAGGTCTGCGTCTTGCACTTCTCCGGTGCGGATATAACCCGAATGAAACAGTAATAGTTCCATGCGGTCTGTATCTGCCACATTCATCTGGCAACCAAATGTATCCAAATAAACCTGTTTCATAAAAAAAGACTGTAGTCTAAAAGTATTTGGCTTTCAACAGGGAATTGCCTTCTTAATTTTTAGGTAAGCAGTATGATGCCATTCGGCAGAAATACTAGAGCGCGTTTTTATTAGCAATAATAACCATTAAAGGACAACTAAAAATGGTTTATACCTAGACCTTTCAAGGGATCTTCTCCATGAACTTTTTCAACGATATATAACTGACCTTGCGATATAAGCAGATGAATAAGAAAAAATAGCACACCTAGAATTATCACCCCTATCCAAGCGGTTATAAATTCTCCAAT
>JBGTUV010000227.1:0-2237 GCA_041938985.1 Candidatus Nitromaritima sp.
TTTAAACGAGGGAGACCGACGAATATCGTTCGTTAGCTTGTCTTTATTTATTTCTATTAACCCGGAAAGAAACTCCAGCGATTCCGAAAGATTATCTGCGTCTTCAGGGGTTACATATAGACTGAAAGATGGTCGAACATTAGCAATAATATTACCAAGACGGTCTTTAATGTCACCTCGGTAATCTGCTAAGGAGATTTTTCTAACCCTATTCTGTTCCGACTGCCCCATGAAATCTTCCCCTTTTAGTATCTGCAGATACCAGATCCTCATCAAAATTACTAAAAAGGAAATGACAACAAGAACAACATAAACTTTGATTTTTTTTCGAACGGAAAAAGATGAGTCAAGGAAAGACTGTGTTGAAGGCCTAGAAAAACTCATATTGATTTCAAAGACTGAGTTGGAAGTTTACGATGCAACCACTGCCTTGCCTTGTCAAACATATAAAACAAAAAAGGCGCTATCACAGCGTTACAAACTCCAAAAAGAATTATAGAGGAAAATAAAAAATTTCCTTTGATCTGACCTCCCAGCAAGCTAGTCATGGATACAAAATAAATCATACCGTCCACCAAAGAAGTAGCAAATATAAAAAAACCAATCGGAATAATACCTTGCACGATAATCTTATCTTTGATGACACAAAAAAATAACCCGACTAGCCCTTTGGATAAAAAATTAACTCCCAGCAAACCCCCAGAAAGACAATCTTGAAAAAAACCAACTAAAGCAGCCAACCAGATACCCCTATTTTTTTTTAAATGAATACCTGAATAAACCGCAACTATTAGAATCAGATCAGGGACAATATTCCCTGGGAAAACCACTCGAAGAAATGTTGTTTGTATGGAAAGCAAAAAAACCAAGGCAATTATAAGAACCAGATAGGTCACCCCTCCTCCTGACCAGAAAGAAGAACAACAACCTCTTCCACGCTGGATAAATCTACGCTAGTAGCGACCCTGATACCTTGGAACAACTCATGATCTTGTTTGACAATATCCACAACCGTCCCGACCATCAGCCCTTTTGGAAACACACCACCTAACCCTGAAGAGACCACCTTATCTCCGACACTCACCTTCGCCGAAATGGGAACAAATTTCATTTCGCATATATCTTCACCTGTTCCTACAGTTATCCCAGATTTGCGTGTTTCTTGAAATAACGAATCAACCGCGCTACGACTGTCAGTAATTAGTAACACTTTCGATGATTTAAGAGACGCATGAATAACGTGCCCAACGACCCCTGCATCAGTCACTACCGACAAATTTTTTTCTACTTTATGATCTGTCCCTCTATTTATAAAAATCACCTTGGACCACTGCGTTGCGTCGTAACCTATAACTTTAGCAATAACAAAGGGTCTTTCGTCTTCACCTGTAAACTCAGTCAGATTTGCCGATCTTTCTAAAAGCTTATTTCTTTCAAGCAATTCATTATTTTTCTTTGACAGACGATCCAGCTCGAGAAGAAGACGGTCGTTCTCACTTGATGTTCGAACCAAGAAAAAATAATGGTCAAACACATCGGAAATAGATTTACTTACGCTTGAGAAAAGGTTCTGAGCAGGGGAGAAAAACCAACCAGCTACTGACTCAAAAAATAAGTTGACCTTATCATACCTAGCGTTGACGGTCATAAGGACCAAAGAAAACATCAGGATGCCGGCAAGAATGCTGATTAAATATTTACTCTGGGGTCGCCTGTAAGGCACGATTTAAATAGAAACTTTCTTTAAGAGAGTTGGGTCACTCAGAACTTTACCAGAGCCTAGAGCAACTGCTGACAAAGCATCATTGGCTAAACTGATTGGCAAGCCTGTCGCTTCTCGCAGAAGTGCATCCAAACCGTGGATAAGAGACCCACCTCCTGCGACCACGATCCCTTTGTCAACAATATCTGCAGCTAATTCGGGAGGGGTGCGCTCCAAAGCAATCTTCACAGCTTCAACAATAGTACTAAATGTTTCGGCTAGAGCTTCCCGAATTTCTTCATCTGAAATCATCAGTGTTTTAGGAATCCCTGCAACAAGATCACGTCCTTTTACTTCCATGGTCATGGCTTTTCCAAATGGATAAGCTGAACCAATTTCCATCTTTACTTCTTCGGAAGTACGCTCGCCTATCAAAAGATTATATTCTTTCCTCATAAAGGTTGCCAAAGAATGATCCATTGCATCTCCTGCAACTCTAAGTGAATTTGAATAAACAACGCCACCTAAAGACATC